>JACSRG010000417.1 GCA_014879865.1 Anaerolinea sp. | reverse complement strand
TTGAGATAGCCGTCAGGTGCACGGCCAGCATAGCCACCGCTTTGACGCTTTGCCTTCAAACCACCTTTAACGCGGATACCCATTAACGCGGACTCTCGGCGGGCGAGTGTGAACGTCAGGGCAACTAGCACTCGACCATCCGGGTCGATGGGATCAAGATCGGGCGCATTCGCAAATCGCACAGCTATCCCAAACGACTGGAGCTCGTCAATCGCCCGCAGCGCCTCGGTATCATCACGTCCAAAGCGGTCGGCGCGCTCGACCACGACATGCGAGAACTTTCCAGCGCGGGCATCGGACAACATCCGTTGATACGCTTTGCGGCGCGGGTCTTTGCCTGTCAGCACGTCGATGTACTCGTCATAGATCGGCAGATCAGATGAGTCCAGCAGACTCATCTGAATCATGGTGCGCTGGCGTTCTCGCGAGAGTTCCGGTTTCTGGTTTTCGTCGCCGCTTGTCCTCAAATAGACCGCCCATCCCGGTTTAGGTGGGGGAGGCGTGCTTTTCTTTTGTCTGGTTACTGCCATCAATGCACCTCACTTATGCAGTATGTGTCGTTAGATCGTTTTCACGATACCGCAATTCGTCCTGACGCTGTTTTTTGACAGGATTTTCTGCAACCTGATCCTCCGCGTCCCGTTGGTATTTGGCGGCAGCGAGCAGTCTTGCCACGCCGAATACGCGTTTGATCATGGTTTCGGGCGATACCGCCTCAGTCGTGGTTGCGAAGTCCGACTTGCTCATGCTGTTGCTTCCAACATGATTAGCTCATCGGTCAACTGCTCTTCGCTTCGCATCCACTCGCTTGCACCGCCGTCGCAGACGCAGCGTCCTAAGCACTTGTGCTGATTCGACGAGACCAGCAAGAGTGAATGCCTCTCAGGTGGGCAAACCGGGCAGCGCCAGAGTGCAGCCTTTGTACTGGCAGCCAATGGTTTGCCTAAGTGTTTCTCGACCATTTCACGCAAATCGATCATGTGGGGTTGATTCGTCATCCGTTGATCTCCTGTTTGACTTCAAAGGCTTGCAGTGTTCGCTCACGTTCGGTTACTGCCTGCTTAACCAATGTGTAGACGAGGTTGGCGAGTGGACGGTCTTCATCCTCTGCCCACATTTCCAACTTGTCGTAAAGCGACTGCGGTAGTCGAAAGGCGATGCGTGCCGCGAATGGTGTATCTCGATTCATGTTGTGGCTCCTGATGACTCACTGTGTCACCAGAGTAATTGAAATTGCGGAATTTGAGGCGGGAATTTGTGACATTTGTTCTAGTAAAAGTGGACATTGCGATAGGCAAAAGTGGACACGATGGGAATCTGTGACATGCAAAGTCCTCAAATTGACACATTTTGAGAGAACAAAACATTTGTTCGGTTGAAGTATACAAGTTCTAACCGAAAAAGAAGGCGCATCCGCTTGACAGGAGGTTGGGTTTTTGTAATACAATGAGGGTTCGGCATTAGACCGCATGTTCTCATTGGTGTCGGCTAATCACGGGAAGGAACTTCGACGAAGGAGGAAAGGAATTGACTGCCGTCTCTGTTGTCATTATTTCCACCAGTGCACTCACTCGTGGCGGTATTCAGCAAATTGTTGGCAAGTCCGATGTTCAGATTGAAGTCGTCAACATGACGGCAAATTTTACCGATGCAAGTTCATTTATGCGGGATCACAACGTGCGCGTTGCGATCATTGATGATTCGTTTCCTCGGGCAGTGAACCTCACGAGAGAACTGAAGAAACTCGTTGACGCTCATCCCGGATTGGCAATGGTTCTGATCATGCAGCGCCCAATGGTCAGCACCGTCCGCGCCATGTTGAACAGCGGGGCGCGTGCTATCTTATTCAAGGATGATGATTTGGATCGTGCCCTCATCCAAGCCGTTCACATGGCGGCAGATGGAGGTACCACCATCTCGCCCACTGTGTCTCGATTACTTGAACAACAGCCAATCCTCCCCTCAACCGTCGATCAGCGTGACATGGATGTGTTGCAACTGCTGACGGATGGATTTCAACCCAAAGAAATTGCCGCGCACTTGGGAGTCGATCGGAAAATTGTGTATCGCGGTATCAAAAAGCTTTCGGTGACATATGGCGCACACAACGTAGCGCAGTTGGTAAACCTTGCTCATCAGCACAAGGTGCTTCCACTCGAGAAGAAGGAGTAGATATTTACCGACAGGTGGGAATTTTACCCATGCCGATATCCACTTTTGCTCATGAAATGTCACGCTGTCCCAACGCGACGATCCGTACCTGTGCTAGGCTGTGAAAAGGAACTGGATAAGTGGGGAATAGTGATGGCATTCACGCGAATTTTGATCGCAGACAGCAGCAGTTTGACTGTGGTCGGCGCGGAGACCCTGCTCAAGGCACGCGCCGACACCTCCATCACCAAAGCTGAGAATGGTGATGAACTTCTCGCCCTAGCGGGAAAGCTTAGACCGAATCTCATCCTCTTAGGCGACCGCTTCGATCCGCTGTTCGACACGTTGATCCTAGTCGAACGCCTCATGCAAATCACTCCATCCATTCGCTTGATCATCATGGGTGTTTCTACAGAAGGCTTGTTCATCCGTGACCTATTTGCGATGGGAATCTACGGATATTTGGCAACTGCCGATGATCTGTCGAAGTGCCTGCTGACGGCTGTGGAAACCATCTTGCGTGGGCGGCCATATCTGTCACCAACGGCGAACGCCGAATATTTGGTCACGATGCAAGGGAGCTACCGCGATTGGCAGCTCGATGCTGAAGCTCGCGCAATTTTGCGCCTGCTGGCGAGCGGCTGCACACCCAGTCAGATCGCCGCTCAGCTCAATCTGAAGCGGAGGCGTGTGTACTGGGTGATGGAAAAGATGCGGACACGCTTCGGGGCAGCGACAAACGCACATCTCATCAACCGCGCCGCGACCGAAGGTTTCGCGGGCTTCCCGGACTAAACCGGAATCGTTCCAAGTCCAATGTACGATTCCCAACCCAAAACTGGAATCGTCCAGTCGTTCGCTCACTCCGCTTTGATACGCTGAAACCAGCGTAAACTGACCCGGAGTGACGACATGCGACGACTGGTGCTGCCCGTGCTGGCGGCGCTCTGCCTGACGGCGTGGGCTGCCGCCTTTTTCTTGATTCGCGCCCAACCGAGCGTGACCGACTTTCAAATACCCACCCTGATGGTGCTGCCGTCGCTCACGCCGACGGATACGCCAGCGCCAACCCTGACTCCGACGTTGACAGCGACTTTCACAGTGACCGCGACGACTGCGCCAACGGATACGCCTGTCCCCACACTCCTGCCGACGATAAGCGAGCGTGTGCTGGAGATTGCGGTTGTCATGCCTGGGGTGTATGTCCCGCCTACGCTCACGCCGTTTCCGCCGGGAACGATCCTGCTGCCCGCGCCACCCAACCCGGTCGAGCCGCTCCCAGATGCGACCGACACCGCGCCGCCGTTTTTCGGCTGGTACAGCTTCGAGTCGGACTATCCGTCAATCCGCTATTCGCCGCCGTGGACACCGCGCCTCTCACAGTTCGCCAGCCGGGGGCAGTATCACCGCACCGAAGGCGCGTATGACACCGCGACCTTTATATTCGAGGGCGAAGGACTGCGTGTGCGCTATGTCGCGGCGCAGAACATGGGCATGTTCGAGATCGTCGTCGATGGCACAGTGCTGGACACCATCGATGCCTACGCGGACGTACTCCGCTTCCCGGTGACCGATGTGTACTTTGTCGGCAGCGGGACACATCGCCTCGAACTGCGTGGGATCGGGCAGAAGAATAACGCCAGCGAAGGCTATGTGATCGGGCTGGACACGATTCAGGTCTTTCGCGGGGATGCGCACACGCTGATCCTCCCACCGCCATCGATCACCAACACACCAACACCACAACCGCAGCCCGTCGCACGCATTGAATTGGTCGGCGCGCCGCCCACGCTTCAGCCGACCGGAACGCCGATCCCGCCGCGCGTTCTCACCGCCGAGGTGGTCATCGCCTATGACGAAAATGGCAATCGTACCGTCGATCCAGCGGAAGGGGTCGCCGGGATTTCGGTGCGCGTGGTCGAGGTCAACACCAACCGCGTGATCGCCAGCGGGTTCACTGACGAGCGCGG
>JACSRG010000699.1 GCA_014879865.1 Anaerolinea sp. | reverse complement strand
CCGCGCGCCGTTGACCACGCCCTGCTTTAGCACATGGGTGACAAGCGCCGTCCCGATCCCCTGTCCGCGCTGATCCGTCTGTGTCACCACGTCGAACAAGCCGATCATCTCCCCTTCACGCACGCCGAGCGTCACCGCGACGATCTGATCGTCACGGCGCGCTGACGAGAAGAAGGTCTGCGGCGCGATTCGCCTGAGCAGAGCGCGCACCGTGTCGAGATAATCCGGGCGGACGCCGCTCAAGCGCATATATGCCGTCAGCCAGTCGTCGGAGAGGTCAGCCTCATCGACGATGCGCACGGCGGGGGGCGGCGCTGCCGGTGGCAGTTGCGCCAGATCGACCGTCATCATCTGTGAGGGCGTTTGCCGTTCGTAGCCGCGCGCTTCCAGCAGGTGATCAAGATCGGCAGGGTAGGCTGCGGGTGTCAGCTTGAAACGGGGGCTGAGTCCGCGCCGCGTGTATTCGGCTTCGCAGTGCCGCAGCTTGGTCTCGATGTCCAGCATCGAGCCGTAGAGGGGGTTGACCGAGTTCGCGCGGCTGGTGTAGCCATTCGTAAACCGCAGCAGCCATCCATCATAGTGATCCTCGTGCAGCGCGGGCCAAGCGCGCAAGCTGTAACCCTCTAGGGTTTGAATATCCATGTGCCATCCATTCATTCTCAAGGCTGTTGATACACCCGCACGTAATCGATCAGCATCGCATCCGGCAGTTGATCGGCGGGCAGGCGTTCAGCCTCCCAAGCCGAAGTGATCAAGCTGAGGACGATATATTCGGGGGTTTGGGATACACCCGCCGTCGTCCGTCCTGTTTCCACGCCATCCACCGTGAACACATATTCGGTTGGCGTCCACAGCAGTCCGAAGACGTGGAAATCGGCACTCATCTCCTGACCACTCAACCGGCGGTAAGAGATCGTCCAGCCAATCCGCTGAAGTTCCGGGCTGTCGTAGGGATTCCAGTAGACGTTGTGCTGAAATTCGCGTTCACGTCCGCCCCCGAAATATTCGGCGATGTCGATCTCCGCGCCGCTCTGCGCCGGATCGTTCAGGTAGTCGTTGTAGCGGGGGGATTGCAGCCAAAATGCGCCGTGATGTCCTTGCAGCGCTTGAAACTGTATCCGCGCCTCGAAGTAGCCATACTGCCATTCGGCGCTTGACCGGATCATCCCGGTGAGCGTGCGCTCTCCCTGCCGAGTCGTGACCAATTGGAGCAGTCCATCACCGAGCTGAACGACCGCCTCTTCGCTGTTCCACCCCGCCTGATATTCGCCTAAGTAGCGATAATCCCACGCGGCACGATCCAAGCCGACCGCGTCGAATTCATCGGCGAACACCAGCGTGTAGCCTTCCGGGACAAACGATGCTTGCGCGAATACGAGGACACAGAACGCAGCGAGCAGTAGTTTCATCATCGCATGATCCTTTCAACGCCCCCAGTGTACTGATTGAAGCGGCAAAAAGGCAAAGCCGGTAAGTCGCTACAGCTCAAAATCCAGTCGCAGTGTCACTTCGAGCCGCAGGGTCACGTCGTCGCCTTCCTCAAGCCTTTCCGCCTTGCGCACGCTCGCTTTGATCGGTACAAGGTACAGGTCGTCTTTGGGAAACAACGATGTCTTCCAGCGCGTGCCGCCGATTTCAACATCCACCGGAATCACGCCCCAACCATAGGTCACGTAGCTGGAGACCGCTTTGATCTCGCGGCTCTGCTCGGCTGGAACGGTCACGAAGTAGAACGGGGCGGGTCCCCGCCAGTACCAGATAGTACCGTTGAACTCGAAATCCATTGCAGCCAACACCTTTCCGAACTTCTGTGCTGATGTCGTTCGTCTACTATAGCAGAGGAGGGACAATCTGAATAGCGATGCTGAGCAGGATGCGGCATCGGAAGCAACCGATAATCACTAACAGCGAAAGTATATTACACAGGTGTCACTGCATTTTAATGACATAGTGCTTATCACTTTTTTGCAGTTTGTGCTACACTCGTCATACATTCGAAACAGATACAAAATAGTCTGTGTGCAGAACCTTAAGTCTTTATGGACAAAAAGTCCGTATAGTAGTTGGTATTACCGCTGACGCCAGTTTTCTAGACAAGGTTGGGGACAAAAATGGAATTTCTTTCTGCATTCGTAGTTGGCTTAGTTCCTGCTTTCTTGCTGCTGGCGGTGTTGGCTGCCATCCCATCGATCTTGCTGCTCGGCTTCGTCGGCTTGGCGGTCGTCAAGCAGATGAAAACGGCGGTACGTCCCGCGCAGGTCAGTGCGCCGGAAGCGTAAGACAGGCTTTGCATTTTCGCAATTTCATTCTGTTTGACGGATTACCGTTCGCTTGGGTTGCTGCCGCTATGCGGTCGTCAATTGCTTGGTACGGATGCAAGTCGTGCTCAATCACTTATCGTTTTTTGCTTCCCTCGATGCTACTCCCGAGCGACTAGATTCGCTGCCACCCAACCAACCTCCCCGGTACCTAAACGTACCTGCAACCATGTCCCACTGTCATTCATCCCGATAATCTCGACTCGCGTAGCAGGAGGCAGTACCGCGACGACACGCGCGCGTGTGCTTGGCGTGAGCCGAAGATTGACATCAAGCGTTGTCTGAATGACGCCAAATGATGAACTTGAAGGGGGTTCAGTCGGGGTAAAGGTCAGGGTAGCCGGAGCTAATGTTGCCAATACCATAACCGGGGGTACGGTTGGTTCGGTAAATTCGTCTGTCACTTCTCCAACGGAGGCAGGATCGGTGGAACTCAAGTCTGGTTGATAGGCTGGCATACTGGGTGTGAACGTTCGAAAACGCGGCGCTGTCCACGTCGGGCTAATGCTCGGCATGGTGTCTGTCGGCGCACTTTCGGTCGCGATGATGAGTAACGCCGGTGACGTGCTGACTTCAGTACTTGGTCGATAGGCAGTCGGTCGAGCTGGGACGGAAGGCTGACCATTATTCAAGAACAGCAAGAACACAGCAATCACGCTGCCAGCAACCAGCGCATACTTCAGTGATCCCCGCAAAATTCGTTTTGGCTTGCTTTCAACTGGATATATCTCAATGTCGTCAAGGAATTCATCGACCTCATTTTCGACCTTGACCTCGATAGCTTTACCCGGTTGATAATCAATCGGACACGAAACTCCGCGCGCATCCAATAGCGCTGGAATTGGCATGTAGGTGAACATTCCGTTTCGATTGACTTTTTCTGTGACACGCCAGCGAAACGTTGCAGTCACCCCATAACGTGCGTTAGCGCAAGCCGCGAGATACGACTCAAGTTGATCTTGGGCGGCGGAGTCGTCGCGCCGATCCATTCGCTTGCACTCGACAATGATGTAGATATTTGCCTGCGTATGCGGTGTACCGGAGAAGAATACAACAACATCTGCCCGTTTTTGCGATGATCCGAGTTTGATGGGAAATTCATACGCAATATCAGCTTGAGCAAAGCCAAACTTTAGTGTCAGAAGTTGCAAGACGTACTGGCGGACAAATTCCTCAGGGGGCGCGCCAAAGCTGGGGGCAGCGGGCGTGATCACATATGGTTGGCTGTGATTCGCCTTATGCTTGTACTCCTGAAAATTTGCTTTGATCGTATGGATCGCGCGGTCGGGATTTCGCTCACTGCCTAAACGGATTCGCTGTTTCAAGCCGTTGTACATTTTGAGATCAAGGATAGGCGGCGGAAAAAATCCTTTGAGCAAATTCAGCCCGAAGATTAGCGCCAACCACCAGCCGTTTTCGCGCAATAAAAGGAATGCGCCAATCAATAACCCAAGTGACAGAAAGATCAGCGGTGGATCGTTTTTGGGTTGGCTTACGTCGGCAATCTCGCTGATCTGGATTTGTTTTGAATAATACTTAATATAGGATTTCGTGACCGTAAGCCGTTTTGTCCGGTATTGCCCCGCTCCCATCGCCATCTCCGATGCGCAATCCGTAGGTTAATAGTAATAATACAGAGATTGTACTAATTCTGGGGCATTCTGCAACATGATAAGGGGGAGCAGAGCAGTAAAATCCCCTCTCCCCGTTTATGTGGGTTGAGGGCAGGACAGTTTTAATATTCGCGCACCTTAATGGAGCGCTCTAGGGGAAACAGTCAGCGTAGGGACGCCCAATGGGGCGTCCGCTGCAACCG
>JACSRG010000424.1 GCA_014879865.1 Anaerolinea sp. | reverse complement strand
GTCGTGTACTGAATCGCGTGAGTGGGCAGGGTACAGCCATCGCCGATCAAGTGACCGAGCAGGGCGAGTTCGGCGTCACTCATCGTCTGTTCCGGCGGACTCGGCAGGTGACGCGGCAGCGCAAGGCATTCGCCGAGGGTCACTTCGTCCAGTCGTTTCCAGCCGTCAATCGTCAGGAATTTGTGATTGCCCGTCGCGCGGATCGTGCGCCCGAGCTGCGTTGTCAGCTTGAACACGGGTTTGACGCCCGTGCAGAACGCGCGGCTGACCTCGGCAGGTTCGAGTTTCCATGTGTCCATGTTGAGGCTCATCACGCGGAAGCCGGATTTGCCTTCCAGATTGCGGATCGGCACGTAAGCCCCCGTATCCGGCAGGTAGACCAATGACTCACCCGCCAGACAGCCTGACTCGCGTAGGTCGCTCAACTGCGGACGCTTGTCCTGCCGCTGTTCGACCGCGCGCGAAAGCTGCGCCGCTGTGAACACCGGGACATTCAATTCGCGCGCGATTTCCTTCAGATTGCGGCTGATGTAGCTGACTTCCTGCACGCGGTTGTTCTCGAAGCCCGCGCCCGCGCTCATCAACTGCAAGTAGTCCACGATGACCAGATCAAGCCCGAACTCGTGGGCGATACGGCGGCATTTCGTCCGCATCTCAATCGGCGTGATCGCCGCCGAGTCGTCGATGAAGATGGTCAGGTTGCCCAAGCGCCCGGTTGCCTCGACAAAGCGCGAGTATTCGCGGGCGTCAAGCTGACCCGTGCGCAGTTTCTGCGTGTTGATGCCCGTCTCCATCGAGACGAAGCGCTGCACGATCTGGTCGTTGCCCATTTCCATCGTGAAGATCAGGATGCGCGCGCCGACTTTCGCGGCGTTCAGCGCGACCGACAGCAGCATACTCGTCTTGCCCATGCCCGGTCTGCCGGCGAAGATCAGCAGGTCGCTGCGCTGCAAGCCGCTCAACAGCTCATCGAGATCACGGAAACCGGTCGGCAAGCCCATCGGCTCGTCCGGGTGCTGCATCTTGTGCTCGATGGTGGCGAAGTACGAGTCAATCGCCTGATACATCGGGACAATATCGCCGCGCAGATTGCGCTCGGTCACGCGGAATAGGCGCGACTCCGCTTCCCCGGTGATCTTCTCGATGGGGAGCTGTTCGTCATACGCCAGCGTCTTGATCTCGTCGGCGGCAGTCAGCAGGCGGCGGCGAATGGCAAGGCGTTCGACCACGCGCCCATACGCCTCGGTATGGATCGACGTGGGCGTGCGGTTGATCAAGTTGACGAGGTAGCCGCGCACCTTGTCGTCAAACTGGTCGGCTTTGCCCATCGCGCGGACTTCTTCGCTGACCGTCAGCACGTCCAAGCCTTCGCTGCGATCCGCAACGCGCATCATCGCCTCCCAAACGAGGGCGAGGCGGTTAATATGAAAGTCTTCAGGTCTCAGGTACGATGCGATGCCTAGAAACAGTTCAGGATCGGTCAGCACACCGCCGATCACTGCTTCTTCGGCTTCGGGGCTGTGAGGAGCAAGCCTAAGCACACCGGGATTTGAGGTCATCGTCCACCGATACGGAAATAAAACGGCGCTCCGGTGACGGTACGCCGTTCTCGCTTAGCAGGTTGTGGGCGTCCGGTTCGACGCTTATTCGTCCTCGTCGTCCAGATCGTCGAGGTCGAGGCTGTTGACAAAATCGCTGAACGCGCTCAAGCGGTCGTCGTCCATCTCTTTCGTCCCATTGATTGTGCGCTCGACATCTTCTTCCGGCTCAATCGAGTGACGCTCCATTACGAGGTCAGAGACGAAAATCGGCACTTTGGCGCGCACGGCAAGGGCGACCGCGTCGCTGGGGCGCGAATCAACTTCAATCTGGCGTCCGGCAACGTCGATGACAATGCGGGCATAGTAGACATCGTGGCGCAAATCATTGATCAGAATGTGGACAACCTTGCCACCCAGTTCCCGAATCATCGATTTCAACAAGTCGTGCGTCAGCGGACGCTGCGGCGGCATTTCTTGAAGTTCAATCGTAATCGCGTCTGCCTCGCACGGTCCGATCCAGATGGGCAGATACCGGTCGCTGGTCGTATCCTTAAGGATGACGATGCGATACTGCGACATCAGGCTTACGCGTATGCTGTCAATAACTACTTCAATCATGGTGTATCCCCGGGCTTGGCTTACTTCTGTGAACTTTGTCCACCTTCAAGATTATACACCCAAGCCTATCACGGGCAAACCTTAAATCTAGTCGAGAATCTCTGCGCACAGGGCGGTACAATGGTCGGACTGCCGGAATGAAAGGACGTGAGTTTGCGAGCAATCTGGGGCGTCTTCGCGGTGCTGATGGCGCTGGCGGCGTGCGCGCCGACCGCATCCGCCCGCTATATCCTCAGCGATACGATCCAGCGCGAGGATTTCGACGCCGGGTATGTGTGGGAAGACCGGATCAACCGCGCCGACGGCGTCGAGTTCCGCGTCGAGGACGGGACGTATCGTGCCCGGACGATTCAAACCGGGTTTGTGGCGGCGCTCAACGCGCAGACCCACACCGACGTGGTGATCGAGGTGGAAACCACGCAGTTGAGCGACTTTCGCAACAACGCCTATGGCATTCTGTGCCGCGCCGACCCCAGCAACAACGGGAACGGCTACTACTTCTTGATCAGCGGGGATGGGTACTTCAGCCTGCGGCGCGGGGTGGCGGAACGGGTCGAAAGTCTGATCGAATGGACGCGGGCGCGCGCGATCAACCAAGATCGCGGGATCAACCGCCTGCGCGCGGTCTGCATTGGCGATTATTTGGCGCTGTACATCAACGGGACGTTTGTCGGGGAAGCTCGCGACAGCCGCTATGCTTCCGGTTTTGCCGGGCTCACGGCGGCGGTCGCCGAGGGGGGGCAAGCGGATATTAGCTTCGACGACCTGACGATCTGGTCAGCAAGAGTGGAATAAATGAAAAGCAGTGAAAAGTTGAAAGAAGAAAGTTGAAAGTGAAGAAGACATCGCTCTTACTTTCAACTTTTGACTTTCAACTTTTCGCTACTCAATCTTCTTCCGCAGGCAGGATGATCTCTTGCCCGATGGCGAGGACATCCGGGTTGATGTCCGGGTTGACGGCGACAATCTCCGCGATGGTGATGCCGTAGCGCTGCGCGATGTTGAACAGCGTGTCCCCCGCGCGCACGGTGTAAACCTCACCCGGCGCGGGCGTTCCGGCGCTGGTCGGGCGGGCGGTGGGTTCGGGTTCGTCCGTTTCCACGCCGGTATTTTCGCCGCAGTCCGGCAGGATAATCTCGTCATCGGGGAAGAGAGTCGCGTCCTCATCTTCGAGTTCCGGGTTGATGGCGAGAATATCGTCGATGGTCGTATCGTTGGCAAGCGCAATCGCGTACAGCGTGTCGCCCGACTCGACGACGTAGATGCACTGGTCGCCCTCGGTTTCCGTCGCTTCGGGGGCGGGCGTCCCGCCCGTGAGCGCGGCGCTCCCGCCTGTGCGTGTGCCGCCCGTCGGTTGAGGTACGCTCGTATCGAACGGGACAGCCCCCATCGGCGACCCCGGCGTGATGAACTGCGGCGTTTCAGTCGGCGGCGGCGCAATCGACCCCGGTTCGCGGGTCGATCCCGCTGTACTGGCAGTTTCGACCTCGGATGTACCGGCTGCCGTCGTCGGCGGGCGGGTATTCGGCGGCAGAATCGTGATCGGCGGGACGGTCGGCTGACCGCTGTTGTCGGGCGGGATGGGTGTCGCATCGCCTGCTGGTGCGTCAACGGGTGTTGCGTCCACCGGGACGGCAGTCGCATCGACAACCGCGATCAGGGTCGCTTCTGCTGTCGGCGCAATCGTATCACCTGCCGAGCGGAAGCAGCCTGCCAGCAGCAGGGGAAGACTCATAAGCGCGCAAATGAGAATCAGACGTTTCAAGCCGCGACCTCCTATGGTGTGACACGGTGGTTACAGACGCAAGGCACAACCCATGGGCTGCGCCCGTGAATTCCTAACACTTGCAGGCAGTTTACACCTATCCGCCAATGTGTGCTATAGGGGGGCGTGCTGCCGTAGATTCTGCAATCATTTTTCCTCAATTGTTGAGGTAAAATCGAAGTCGGGGTAAATCGCAATCCCCGATAGCTGTAGGAACGTCATGGTTGGTATTGTCCCCGTTCTCTCTCGCTTCATCGTTCGCCTTCACGGGGCAGTCGCGCGGCGATTAGTGAATGATCGCTCGTATACGCTGCTGCACAACGCACGGATGCAGCGCCAAATCATACAGGCAAACCCTTCCGGCGTGATCCTCGTCGATGCGCTTGCCTTCGATATGCCTATCATCTACGCCAATCAGGCTTTCGAACAGATCACAGGCTACCGCTGGCATGAAGTTGTCGGCACGAACTGCCGTTTTCTACAGGGGAATGATCGTAATCAACCCGGTTTGGATACCCTGCGGCGCGCGCTCGCCCAACAGCAGCCCTGTACGGTCACACTGCGCAACTACCGGAAAGATGGAACACTGTTCTGGAATGAGGTGCGGATCGCGCCGCTGACCGATCTGCGCGGCAGGGTAACGCACTTCGTCGGCATACAGAATGACGTCACGGCGCGCAAAGCTGCCGAAATGCGCTACCGCTCACTGTTTGAGCAGTCGAACGATGCCGTTTATATCCTCGACCTGACCGCGAAAATCATTCAAGCGAACGAGCGCGGCGTCTCGATTCTCGGCTATGACAGTCTGGATAACATCGTCGGTCATGCTGCCATGAGCTTCATCGCACCGCACAGCCGTGCCGAAATGGAGTCGCGGCTGGAGCGGTTGCTTGCCGGCGAACGTCTAGCACCCTATGAGCGAGATTTTCAGCGCAAGGATGGCAGCATGTTTACGGCGGAGGTCAATGCAGAAATTGTGCATGATGAGGCTGGTCGCCCGCTGCATATCCAGAGCATCGTGCGCGACATCGGCGACCGGAAGCAGGCGCAGCAGCGCAAACTAGAACTGGCGCTCGAAAAACAGCGTGCTGAACTGCTCATGTATTTCATTCGAAAGGCGACGCACGAGTTTCGCACGCCGCTCGCCGTCATCGGATCAAGCGCATATCTCATGAGCCGGTCGAATGATGTGCAGCAGCGGCATAATAAGCTCGAACAAATCGAAAGCGAAATCACCCACATCACGCGCTTGGTCGATATGCTGCTGTTGTTAACGCGACTCGAAGTCGGCGGAACGATGGTCAGCGCGCCGATTGAGATCCAAATGCTGGTTGGCATGGTCTGCGAGGCAGCGCAGGCTGCGCATGGAGGGTCGCCACAGCTCGATTACCTGTCCACTGTAGAGGCGCTGACCATCCACGGGAATTATGACTATCTAGTCTATGCTGTGAACCATGTGCTGGATAATGCCTTCCGCTATACCCCTGCTGACGGAAAAATCAGCGTGCGGCTTGCCAGCAGTAACGGGAATGTGTCGTTGACGGTCAAAGATACGGGGTCGGGTATCGCCGAAACCGATCTGCCGCACATCTTCGAGACCTTCTGGCGGCGCGATGAAACCCATTCGACGCCGGGATTCGGTCTGGGATTGGCGATTGTCAAGCGGATTATCGAACTGCACGGCGGTTCTGTTGCAGTCGCAAGTCGAGTTGGGGAAGGGACGGTCTTCGAGATCACCCTGCCGACTCAAGGCGCGCGGGCTGCCGGAGCACATATGATGGATGTTTCAAGTATTCCGGGTGTAGAATAGGAATAAAGAGGGTGCCTCAACGTTTTTGCCCCACCGAGTAACGCCTACATCGGCGCGGCGGTAATCGCCGTCAACAAGGAAATGCAAATGGTCGGGGATGTTCGATTTTGGGCGTGGCTGGCGGCATGGTTTTCTCGTGCGCTTGCCCGAACTGAGTCAAAGTTCCACCAGATCTTCGAAAACAATCGTGCGGTGAAGCTGTTAATTGACCCCGACACCGGGGCGATTCAGCAGGCAAACAGCGCGGCTGTCGAGTTCTACGGCTATTCCCGCGAACAGCTTGAGTCGATGCACATTCAAGACATCAATGTGCTGCCGCCCGATGAGGTATGCGCAGAGATGCAGCGTGCGCGCAGTGAGCAGCGCACCTATTTCAAGTTTCGTCACCGGTTGGCATCCGGCGAAGTTCGCGATGTGGATGTGTTTTCCAGCCCGGTCGATTTGCCCGATGGACGCTGCCTGTACTCGATCATCCTCGATGTGACCGCGCAGCGGCGCGCCGAACTGCGCTACCGGTCTCTCTTTGAGCAGTCGAACGATGCCGTGTTTATCCTCGACTTGAAGATGAACATCTTGCAAGTGAATCACCGCGCTGCCGACATGCTCGGCTATGACGGACCGGCAGACCTCGTCGGACTGTCACCGCGCGCGATTATCGCACCCTACGAGTACAACGACTCGAATATGGTACGCATGCGACTGCTGGAAGGTGAGCATTTTGCGCCGTATGAACGTACTTTCATCCGCCGGGATGGTAGATTCGTCCGGGCGGAGATCAATACGGAGATTGTGCGCGATTCGGAAGGCAAACCGCTGCACATTCAGAGCATCGTCCGTGACCTCCGTGAGCGTAAGCAGGCACAGCAGCGTGAAATAGAACTCGCGCTCGAAACACAGCGCACCAAGCTGCTGATGACGTTCATCCGCGAGGCGACGCACGAGTTTCGGACGCCGCTCGCGGTGATTGCGTCCAGTGCGTACCTCATGAGCCGTTCTGGTGATGCCGAACAGCGTTCGGGCAAGCTGCGCCAGATTGAAGGCGAGATCACCCGCATTACGCGGTTGGTGGATAGTCTGCTCCTGTCCGCCAAACTGGAAAGCGGCGTGGTGGTCACGCGCTCACCGCTTGACATCCAGATGGTGATCGACGATGTTTGCCACAGCGCGCGGGCAGTTCATGGCAGTCAGCCTGACCTAAAATTCACGACCAACAGGGACGTGAGCGGTCTGGCAATCAACGGACATTTCGAGTACTTAACCTATGCGATCCGCGAGTTGATCGACAACGCTTACCAATTTACGCCCGTCGAGGGGCAGATCAACGTGCAGTTGGAGCGGGCAAATGGCAGCCTGTGCTTGGACGTCATCGACACGGGGATCGGCATTTCCGACGAGGATCTGCCGCATATCTTCGAAATGTTCTGGCGGCATGATGAAGCCCATTCGACGCCGGGTTTCGGTCTGGGACTGCCCCTCGTCAAACGCATTGTCGAGCTGCACGGGGGTTCCATCGCGGTCGAAAGTCGAGTTGGAGAGGGGACGCGTTTTCGAGTGGCGCTGCCCACTTAACCTTGTGCGCAATTCACCAGATTAAGCCTGCCGATTTTGCCGTTATCTATAGGCACGGGCAAACTACTTCGTGTTAAGCTATAATTGCCCCGCGCGGATGTAGAAAGGCGTTTGATCCCGTGACATTGAGCAGTAAACGCATTCTTGTTGTCGATGATGATCCAGACCTGCTGCAGCTCGTTCGCGTGCTCCTGCTGCGGGTAAATGTAGAGGTAGCAACTGCCGAGCACGCCAGCATTGCCGCGCAAAAACTTCGCAGCGAGCCGCTGCCGGATCTACTCATCCTTGATTTGATGCTCCCTGACATCAGCGGGATCGATTTCCTGCGCCAACTGCGCGAACAGCCGAAATTTGACATGCTTCCGGTACTCGTTCTGTCCGCGTTGATCGACCCGGAGCAGATTCGTAACGCGCTCAACTGTGGCGCAGATCGCTACCTGACGAAGCCATACATCGCGCATAACCTGATCTCGGTGGTGCAGGAAATTCTCAAGACCGGTCGGCGACGTACCTAGCGCAGGCTCGGCGGAATCAGTTCGTAGACGACAAAGCGCGCTGACGTGTAGTCGCGCGTGACGGTGAAACCTGCTCCTTCCAGCGCGCTGAGCCATGCGGCAATCGGCTGATCCACTGGCGCGACAAAATAGCGCGGCGCAGGATCAGGTTGTGCCAGCGCCCCCGCCACTAGCAGTTCGCTGGTCGGATAATATACCTTACGCTTATCCGTCCATTCCCCTAGATAGTAGCCGAGTTCCCAACCCAACCAGCGATCATAGAGGATTGCGCCGAGCGGTTTACCGTTCAGATACTCTGCCAGTTCGTCGATGCCCGTGTAGATGCCCCGCCGACCATTCCCGCCATCCCCGCCGACGTTGACCCGTCCCTCGGCAGCATTCCACCCGCCAACCAGAAAGACCAGCACGAGCGCCGCGCTGATCAGGCTGAGTTCTTGCGGGGGCAACAAACGGCTCAACCAGCGCCACAGCCACATCCCCCCGCGCACACCGAGCAGTGCCAGCACCGGGAGCAGCGGCAGGATGTAGCGATCATACACGTTGAAGTTGAGCAGCACATGCGCGGCAAGATACGCCAGCGCGTAAATCGCCAGCAGCGCGTCGATCACGGTGGCGCGGTCACGCGGCGCGCGGAGCGTGCGGCTGATGATCGCCAGCACGGTTGCGGCAAGCAGCAGAATCGTCGGCGTACCGAGCAGCAAGCGTCCGAATTCCAGCCACGCGCCGAGGCGGGGCAGCAGCATCTCCGCCGTGAGCGGGTCTTCGGGCGTGTTGTTGATCTGCGCCAGTGTCCATAAAGACGTTTCCTGCGCGCGTGCCGCATCCCACACGAACAGCAGCGTTACGCCGACGAGGATCGGCGCGGCAAGCAGCAGCAACCGCTTGAGCGTCAGCCCGCCGAGCGCCCAACCGAGCGCGATCACCAGCGGCAGATAGAACAATCCCTGCTGTTTGCTCCCGAACGCCAGCGCCAGCCACACACCGCTCCACAGCCAAGCTCGATCTCCGCGTGACCGGCTGAGGCTCACGAGCGCCAGCGTCATGCACAGGAGCATCAAGCCATCGGTGAAGGCGGTCGCGCTGAACGCCACCGCGACCGGTGAGCAGGCGACGAGCAGCGCCGCCCAGTTCGCCAAGCGCCGATCCGCGTACAGCCGCCGCGCCAGCACGTAGACAGCGGCGATCAACAGGATGTGCGCGAAGGTCGAAGGCAGGCGCGCGGCGAGTTCACCTGTGCGGGCGTCGAAGGTCAGGATCGTGTTTTCGACCCGCGCCGCGAACGCGGTCATCGACAGCGCGTTCGCGTAAAGAGCAAGCGGCGGCTTATCCAGCGACCCGTGCAGCAGCCAATCGCCGTTGAGCGCGGCGTGACGGGCGAACGTGCTGAACAGCGCCTCGTCCGGGTGAAAGCGCACATCCTGACCGAGCGCGTGGATGCGGATCAACGCGCCGACGAGCAGAATCCAGAAGATGACACGGGATCGATTACGATTCGTCACACTTGATCACCTCCAAGAAATGATTCACTGTCCAGATTGGTATCTCTTCGATACTGCCTAGTCGCAGCAAATCGTCATCTCCTGAAACGATGCAATCCGCTTGACCGCCTAGCGCACAGGCAAGGATCATATCATCTTTGGGATCGTCACTGATGCGCGCAGACAGCCTCACCGGTTCAACGATTTCGATAAGGGCGCGGTGTTCTGCCATGATTGTCTCTGCGGTTGTGCCGACATCCATAAGCCGTTGAGCGAATTTGCTCCGAGCAAGCACAAGCGCTAGTTCAGTGAGTAGAGTTTCACTGGCGATCAAGGTTGCGCACTGCGCGCGGATGGCATCAAGGGCTTGGCGCGGTGCACCCCTCCAGAATTGCGCCGAAATTACGGTGTTAGTGTCGAAGACGACGCGCATTAGCTGTCCTTGTGCTTTTGCTCCTGTCGAAATGCCCGCATTTCCGCATCGATCTCTTCTTGACTCAGCGGTGGCGCAAGCGCTGCCAAGCGATCTAGCGTTTCAAAGTAATGATCCACACGCTGGCGTCGTTCAATCTCGGCGTGTAGCAAAGCGGCGACGCCCGCATCAGTGAGAATACCAACTTCTTGAGCCTGTGTGACCAGTTCCTCCGGTAGGTTTAGTGTGATTTGCACCACTGTAATCCCTTTCTACTGCTTGCCGAACCGTCCGCGTAGATACGCCAGCACCACCCGGTCGATGTGCGTGGGCGCGTCGGTCGTGCGCCAGCGCTCCTCAAGATTTTCCGTGCCGATCAGCTTGTCGAAGGCAGTCCGGGTTACGTCATCCCATGCGCCGTTGATCACCCCGCTGTAATAGCCTTGACCCGCCATCAAGACTTGCAGTTCGCGCACCAGCGCCTCATTGATCTCGATGCGATCTTGGGGGCGGGTTTCGCCAAAATACAGGTGATGGAGCGAGACCATCCCCTCCAAGCGGTTAACCGGATCGGGATCGTCGTCCACGCGCAGATCGAGGTAGCGGTCATTGTCGCCGCCGTAGCCCCCGTCGATGCGCGCCACATAGATTGCCGCCGACTGCCGCCCGCGCCGGTCGCCGCCTGCTTGATCGCCTGCCAGCAGCGCCGCCATCAGCCGATCCGCCAGTTCGCCCTGAGCGCTCATGTAGGCGGTCGCCATCGCTTCGAGGACTTCGCCGCCGGTGAGGATGTTGCCCTGACAGGCGAAGCCCACGCCGATGCGGTGACCCGCCCACGCGTTGCATTCCGTCCCGGTGTGCGCGGCGGCGCGCCCATGCGAATCGACGATGCCGACCTGCCGCGTCGCCTGACCGGGGTCAGCTTCGAGCAGGCGTTGGAGCGTCTCTTCCGCGCTCATACCCGTTGCCATCATGCCTAAGCCATCCGTGCCAAAGCTGATCTTGGCGTAGGACTGAGTCGCCACCGCGCCCGCACCCGCCCGCACCCATGGGACAGCCGCGCCGACGGCGAGAAATTTACTGGCAACCGCGACGCCCCATGCTTCCTCATCGGGATCGTAAGCGACAATCGAGAAGGTCATTGGCAACACCTTTCTACAGGCATGATATGTAACGCCCCTACAAGTGCAGCATCGATACATGCTGTGATTGTAACACGCCGAGAGGCAGAGTATGATTCGGGGCGCTAGAGAGGGTAGACGATGGACTTTTCGACGATTCACGGCGTAGTTATGGACATGGACGGGGTGATCTGGCGCGGCGACGATGTGCTGCCGGGTGCGGTCGCCCTGTTTGACCTGTTGAAGCAGCGCGGTCTGCCGTTCGCGGCGGCGACCAACAACAGCGCGAAGTCGCCCGCCGATTACGTGGCGAAGCTGGCGCGCATGGGTATTCACGGCATCCGCGAAGATCAAATCCTCACATCGGGCAGGGTGACGGTCGCGTATCTCCAAGCGCATTACCCGCCGGGGACGCCGGTCTATGTCATCGGCGGGGATGGTCTGCGCCAGATGATCGCGCGGGCAGGCTTTGAACTGAGCGACGCGGCGCGTGTGGTCGTCGTCGGCATCGACTTCGACCTGACGTACAACAAGCTCAAGCGGGCGACCCAGTTGATTCGCGGCGGAGCAGATTTCATCGGCACGAACGGCGACAAAACCTTCCCGATGGTCGATGGCTTAGTCCCCGGCGCGGGGAGCATCATCGCGGCGGTGCAGACGGCGACCGGACGCGCGCCGCTGATGATGGGCAAGCCGAATTCCCCGATGTTCACGGCGGCGCTCGAACTGCTCGGCACGGATGCCGCGCACACACTCATGATCGGGGATCGGCTGGATACGGACATCGACGGGGCGAAAGCCGCCGGGCTGCAAACGGCATTGGTGCTGACGGGCGTTACGACGCGCGCTGAACTCGACGCCAGCCCCGGTCAGCCGGATGGGGTGTACGACGGCTTGCCGGAGCTGCTGGAAGAATTCGGTTAATTGAACAAATCCTGCGCCAGCAGTTCCATGATCGGGCGGGCGCGGCGAATGCGGGCGTCGAGGTCAGGGTAGTCGAGCGGGTCAAGCTGACCGTATTCTTCGAGGACTTCCGCCAATTTCGCCAGCAGTTTGTTCTGCGCCGATTTGATTGCGGTCATCGCGCCTTGAAAATAAGCGCGCCGATCCGCTTCGGCGGCGTGCATGTATTCGTCGGTGACATGCTCAAGCTCAATATCCAGATCGCGGTACACCTGCACGAAATCGAAGAAGTTCAGGGTACTCCACTTGAGGCTGTACAGATCAAGCGTACTGCTCATCAGTCGTTCCTGTGAAAATAACCGTATACGGAATATTACCACGAGGGGCGATGTGCGCAATCTTAACGTTTTTGCCTCAGGGGGTGAATCGACCTGCGGCATTGTGCGCCGCGCGGATCGGTTCGGGGAGGCGGTACTTGGGCGTACATGCCATGATCAACTGGATCGACGTGTCGAGGTCGGCGAGATGCCCGACGGAGATGTACACCGGCTTGACCCCCGCGCGCGTGCGCAGCACCACGCCGATCACTTCGCCCCGGTCAGTCAATTCGCTGAATGCACCGCGTTCCTGTGGTGGATCGACGTACTTGCCGACGAGGTGCGTTTTGCCGCAGCCGATGGTCGGTCGCTGAAGCCACAAACCCATGTGCGCGGCGATCCCCATGCGGCGCGGGTGCGCGCGTCCCATGCCGTCGAAGATGAAAACATCCGGCGTCACTTGCAGCTTGGCGAACGCGGTTTCGAGGACGGGACCCTCGCGGAACGACAGCAGACCGGGGATGTACGGGAAGGGCGTCGGCATAGAGGCGAGGACGGTTTCGACGGGCTGCAAGTCGGGGAAGGAGAGGACGGCAATCGCCGCCTGTGACCAATCCTGCCCGTCGGGGTTCGGCTTGACGCTGACATCGACGCCTGCCACCAGCTTGATCGCGCTCAGGTCGAGCGGCGCGTGGAATTCCAGTTCGCCGCGCATCTGCTGCTGCAAGGCAATCGCTTCCGCCGGGGTGATATTCCAGTCGTGCCGGTGGGTGATGTGCATCAGGCTGCGTACCTTGAGTCCGTAATTACCATGCTCTAAGATTCGGTGATCGCGATGCGGGTGTCGATGTAGGCTTGCACTTCTTCTAGCGTGAGGTTGAGCGTCGCATCATTGTGATTCAAAAACTCGACTGCCTGCGACAGGGATTTCGCAACTTTGAAATGCTTCGATCCGATCATCTGAATGATCATCGAAGTCCCGAACGAAACGATGCCCCGTTCGCTGCCGAGCATGACCATCCACCCGGTTTTCGGATGCAGCGGCGTAAAACCGACCTGTCGGATTTGGAGAAAGGATGCAACTTGAATTGAGGGGGATTGCATATCGACGATGGTGTGTACCGGGGCGATGCCTTCGTCGTGGTGTTGAATTTGAATCTTGGTGATCTCCGCCGCATCGGTCGCGGTTATGCTCCCGTAGGCGCGAAAGTAAATCACGCGTTTATCCAGCAGCCACGTCGCTTCAAATGGCATACCGATTCCCTTCTAGTATCTCAATGTACGTAACTCATTATAGTCTTTTTACGTCGCGATCAACTAGCCTAGCGGATAGAATATGTGTGCTAATTCGACGCCTGTACTAGGCGAAAACCGGGGTCAATCATCTGATGTCGGGTTCAAGGGGAAACCGGGCTCCACTCGAACGTCAAACGTGGGACGCCATACGTGGCGTCCCTACAGATGCCTCTGACTAACTCACGGGCTGCGCGATCTTCTCGACCGGGAATTGAATTTCGGTCAGGTAGTCGGCGGGGTTCGGGGTTTCGTTCGGCGAGGTCAGGTAAATTTCGCGCACGGGACCGACGAACGCATAGCCATTTTCGCCGATCCACTGCGTCAGCGCGGCATAGGTCTCGCCGATGTTCGCGTAACTGCCCTTGTGCAGCGTCGAGGCGACAGTCAGCGCCGGGAGCGATCCGACGGCAAGGCGGCGATCTCCCGCCAGCGGGATACCCTGCTGAACGGACGCCTCCACCGGGATGACCACTTCCATGTCGAAGTTGCTATCCGTGCCGTGATACATCACGAACGGCGCGCCCGCGAAGCGCACGCCCGCACTCATCGCCGCGCCGAACGCTTCGCCGATCACGCGGCTGATACCCGCGCCATCTGGCACAACTTCGCGAATGGACAGGACGTTTAGAACGTCGGTGTGCTTGATCAGAACGTCAATCGTCGGCATTTTGTTCTCCATTTCGATGTAGCGGAGGCGGGTCTCGACGCGCGCCAGCCGCTCTTGCTCGTCGTGAATGTGCTGCCGGATTTCTGCCTGCTTGAGCCGCAGCATACCTCGAATTTGCTCCGGCGTGAGATCGTCGTCCAGCAGCATGGCGATTTGTTCGAGGGACAACCCCAGTTCTTTGAGCGCGAGTATCCGGTTCAGGCGCGGCAGTTGATCCAGCGTGTAGTACCGGTAGCTCGTGAAAGGGTCGATATGCGTGGGCTTGAGCAGCCCGATCTCGTCGTAGTAACGGAGCGTCTTGACGGGCACTTGACTGAGTTGGGAAAAGTCACCGATCTTGATCATTGCCGCGTTCCCCTTTCAATATCAGGATAGACCCTCCAGCGACGGGAGAGTCAAGCGCTAATTTGACCAAATGTTCGGAATTGGGGCAACAAAAAACCCCCGTGAAGGGGGTGTGCAGGGGCATGATATATCATGCCCCTGCAAAAGCATGTTCAACGCTACGGCAGCAGATCGGGGTCGCCGCTGCCACCGCCGAGGCTGAGGAAGCCCGTCGGGACTTTCGGCGGCTTCTGCTTCTCGTCTTCCTTGCCGAACTTGATCACCTCGCCCGAGTCGGTGATGGCTTCGACTGCCAAGCCGAGGCTTTGCAGTTCTTTGACCAGCACGCGGAACGAGGTCGGGATGCCCGGTTCTTCGATGGCTTCGCCCTTGATGATCGCTTCGTAGGTCTTGACGCGCCCCTGCACGTCATCCGACTTGACTGTGAGCATTTCTTGGAGCGTGTACGCTGCGCCGTAGGCTTCCAGCGCCCACACTTCCATTTCGCCGAAACGCTGACCGCCGAACTGTGCCTTACCACCCAACGGCTGCTGGGTGACGAGGCTGTAGGGACCCGTCGAACGCGCGTGTACCTTGTCTTCGACCAAGTGCGCCAGCTTCAAGAAGTGGATAATGCCTACCGTCACCGGCTGATCGAACGGGTCGCCCGTGCGACCGTCGTAGAGCAGGTGCTTGCCGTACACCGGAACCGCCTTGCCCGTCTTGAACATGACGCGGTCAGCGTAGGGCAGCAGTTCCTTGCCGCTCAAGCCTTCCGGCACTTCCATCTCCGGGTCAGCCCACGCCATCCACAGGCGCAGCGACACGTCGAAAGCGTTCTCATCACGGAAACGGCGTTCTTCGCTCGTCAGGTCGGTCGTGTCGAACAGCAGGGTTTCGTCGGGATTGTAACCCTTCTCACGCACCCATTCTGCCAGTGCCGCGCGCCGAGCGTAGGTCTGGTCGTAGAGCAGTTGATCCGCGTCGTAGATGCCCGTTTCCGACAGCCACGCATGAATGTAGGCGCGGCGAACGTCGTCGTCGTCCTCGTAGTCTTCCGGGTTGTAGTCTTCGAACTGCGCGATCCATTCCCATGCGCGGTCGGTGATTTCCTTCCACGCGCGGTCGATCATCCACGCGCGCCCCAGTTCCGACTGGATTTCCCACTCTTTCGCGCCGTCGAATACCGGCGTGATCGCGCGGAAGCCGAGCCGCGACGCCGCCCAACCGAGGTGAATCTCCAACACCTGACCGAGATTCATACGACCGGGGACGCCTGTCGGGTTGAGGATGATTTCCACCGGACGCCCATCCGACAGGTAGGGCATGTCTTCGATGGCGACGATACGCGAGATAACGCCCTTGTTGCCGTGCCGACCTGCCATCTTGTCGCCGACGGTCAGCTTACGCTTCTGGGCGACCGCGACGCGCACCATCTTTTCCACACCTGCCGGGAGATCGGGGTGTTCTTCGCGGGTGAACGTCTTAACGTCCACGACCTTACCCTTTTCACCGTGCGGCAGCCGCAGCGACGAGTCCTTCACTTCGCGCGCCTTCTCGCCGAAGATCGCGCGGAGGAGTTTTTCTTCCGGGCTGAGTTCTTTTTCGCCCTTCGGCGTGATCTTGCCGACAAGGATGTCGTTGGGTCCGACTTCCGCGCCGATGCGGACAATGCCGAACTCGTCCAAGTCCTTGAGCGCGTCCTCGCCGACATTCGGGATGTCGTAAGTGATTTCTTCGGGACCGAGCTTGGTATCGCGCGCTTCGACTTCGTGCTTTTCGATGTGGATCGAGGTGAACTTGTCTTGGCGCAGCATTTCCTCGCTGATCAGCAGCGCGTCTTCGTAGTTGCCGCCGTCCCAGCAGATGAACGCGCCGAGCACGTCATGACCGAGCGCCAGCGCGCCCAGATACGTGGACGAACTGTCGGCGATCACCTCGCCCTTCATAATGTGCTGCCCCTTGACCACAATCGGGCGCTGATCCACGCACGTCGATTGGTTGGAGCGGTTGTACTTGCGCAGGCGGTAGATACGTTCGTCGCCGCCGGTCGTGTGGACGATGATGCGATCACCCTGCACGCTGACGACTTCGCCTTCTACATCGCTGACCAACACCTGACCGCTGTCATAGGCGGCTTGCGCTTCCATGCCCGTGCTGACAATCGGTACGTCGGGGCGGAGCAGGGGAACGGCTTGACGCTGCATGTTCGAACCCATGAGTGCGCGGTTGGCGTCATCATGTTCGAGGAACGGGATCAACGCCGCGCTGATGCCGACGATCTGGCGTGGGGCGATGTCGATGTAATCGACGCGCCGCGACGGGACGACCAAGAACTTCTGGTTGTGCCGCGCCGATACGCGCTCGGAGACGAACTCGCGCCGGTCACCCAGCACCGCATTCGCCTGCGCAATCACGTAGTTGTCTTCTTCATCTGCCGAGAGATACAGGATTTCGGGATCGACGAACGGCATGACCGGGACTTTGTCGATGTTCGCCAACTGCTTGGCGATGCGTTCATCCACGACCGTGCCTTCGCTGACGATCACGTTGCCGTCACTGTCGGTCACATCTTCGCGGATCATGCGCCCGATCAGGTCGGGGGCGCTGCCCGCGAGGAACTTGATCACCTTGCGGTAGGGCGTTTCGACGAAGCCGTATTCGTTGACGCGCGCATAGCTGGCGAGACGACCGATCAAGCCGATGTTCGGGCCTTCCGGCGTTTCGATGGGGCAGATGCGCCCGTAGTGGCTGTGATGCACGTCACGCACATCGAAGCCCGCGCGTTCGCGGCGCAGACCGCCGGGACCGAGCGCCGAGAGCGTGCGCTTGTGCGTCAGTTCCGCCAGCGGGTTGGTCTGTTCCATGAACTGCGAGAGCTGCGACGAGCCGAAGAATTCACGGATGGCGGCGACCACCGGGCGGATGTTGACCAGTGTCACCGGGGTGAGGTTATCCGACTCGCGGATCGACATACGTTCTTTGACGACGCGCTCCGTGCGGCGCAAGCCGACGCGCAGCTTATTCTGGATCAATTCGCCGACCGTCTTGACGCGGCGGTTGCCGAGGTGATCGATGTCGTCTTTGGACGCCTTGCCCGTGTTGATCAGGATCATGCGTTCCAGCACCTTGACGATGTCCGCCTTGGTGACGGTGCGCGTGGTGCGCGGGATCGTGCTGTCCAAGCCAAGTTTCTGGTTGAGCTTGTAGCGACCGACGCGCTCCAAGTCGTAACGGCGCTGGTCGAACAACTGGCTTTCCAGATATTCGCGCGCGTTATCGAGCGTGGGCGGGTCGCCGGGACGCATACGGCGGTAGAACTCGATCAGCGCGGCTTGGGCGACGGTCTGATCCTTCTTGAGTTCCCAGACCGGTTCCATCTTGAGCGTACTGACCATGAACTGATGATCGGGGTCGGTATCGACCGCTGCGAACAGCGAGAGCATTTCTTCGTCGCTGCCCGTCTGGATGGGCGACATTTCCGCCGGCATCCGGTCATCGACTGCCGCGAGCGCGCGCAGCAAAATCGACACGGGGATCGTGCGCTTGCGATTGAAGCGGATCGCCAAGTAGTCGCTCTTGCGTGTCTCGAACTCCATCCACGCGCCGCGATCCGGGATCAGCTTACTGTTCGCCAGCAGACGCCCGGTCGTGCGATCTTCTTCCGCGTCGAAGTAGACGCCGGGAGAACGGATCAACTGGCTGACGACGACACGTTCCGTCCCATTGATGATGAACGTGCCTTTTTCGGTCATCACGGGGAAGTCGCCCAAGAAGATGTCCGAGGTCACGACTTCGTCGCCGGCTTCACGATTGACAAGCGCCACGCGGATATAAAGCGGGGCGGCATACGACATATCGCGTTCGAGGCAGATTTCCTCGCTGTATTTCGGTTCTTCGAACCAGTAGCGCAGACCGAATTCCTGCGCTTCCCGGCTGTTGCCGGGGAAATAGAGCTTGAGATTGCCGTTGTAACTTTCGATAGGGCTGATCTCGTCAAACAGTTCCGCTAAGCCATGTTCGAGGAACCACTTGAACGCATCGACCTGCACCTCGATCAGCGACGGCAGCTCTTGAACATCGGGTGTCCGGGCGTAATTCTTTACCTGTGTAATTCGTTGCAAGGCACCGCTCCTCAACTAGAACCGGTAGACGTGAATCAAAAAAGGAGACGATAGCAGCACGTGGGCTATCGTTCCGTTGGATACAGGGTCTTATTGCAGATTTGGGCGCATCCCACCATCGAGGCATGTAATGACAAGACGTGAACGCTGATTATAACGCGATCACTCGTTAAGTGTCAACTAGGATGTTAGGAATTGTCCGCAGCATTTCTTGGATTGCTGCGAACCGGGGGCGTTTGGATGAAAACACTATAACCCAATTATCGCAGATTGGCAAGCAGTCCATCACCGCCGCCCCCGTTCACATGCCTACGCTTTCTCGGCGATCAAGCGGCGAATCGGCTGGATTTGCCAGTAGGTGAGTGAGCGCCAGACCCACTCCATCAGACCGAAGCGGAAACGCTTCATCCACCACGCGCTGAAGATCACCTGTGCGCCGAAGATCGCCAGTACCAGCAGCAGCATCACGGTCGGCGAAAGCTGATCGTACAGCCCGAAGCCGTAGCCGTAGAACAGGGTCGTAGCGACGAGCGAATGGGTCAGGTAGTTGCTGAGCGCCATTTGCCCGACCGGGGCGAGCCAGCGCAGGCGCTCCGCGTTGATCAGCACGGCGCAGACGTAGACGAAGCTCAGGGCAGGCGCGCCAACATGGACGCCGAAGCTGATCAGCCATGTGCTGCCCACCGCATAGCCGACGATCAGCAGCACATTGCCGATCAAGCCGACCGGGAGCGCCCATTTCCACCAGCGGCGGACGAATGGCAGGTAGCGTTCCGGCTGATCGAGGACACCGCTTCGCCCGACCGCCAAACCGAGCAGGAACATGACCAGCACCATCGGGATTTGAATGTCGAGGACGAAATGCTGCTGAGCGCGTGCGGCAACCAAGTCGAGGTAGCTCCCCTCGGTGTACAGGCTGAGCGCGTCGGTGCTCATCATGACGCTGACCTCGTGGACGCTGCTCATCGTCCCGAAGACCACCAAACCGATCAGCGCGATGGCGACCGCCGCGCCGAGCAGCACCCGCGTCGGCAGCCCGCGCACGATCAGCAGCATCAAGCCCGCCAGCGCGTACAGGCGCAGAATATCGCCGTCCCACAGCAGAATCGAATGCGCCATGCCGATCACGAACAGCACGAGCAGGCGGCGTAGATAGAAGCCGACGAACGGTCGCCCGCTGTCCTCCGTGCGGCGCATCTGCACGGCGAAGCCGACGCCGAAGAGGAAGCTGAACAGCAGGTAGAACTTGGTCATGGCGAAGAAGACAATGCCGAGGTCGATCAACTGGTCGAGTTCGTTCCCGCGCATCCCCAGCGTTTCCGCACGTATCCCCGAACCGCTGAAATCGAGCATATTGACCAGCAGAACGCCGAACAA
>JACSRG010000697.1 GCA_014879865.1 Anaerolinea sp. | reverse complement strand
TCGTCCGACGACATCGCCTTCGCCGTCGAGATGATTGAAGAAGCCGACGGCATCATGAGCGACGCGATGGCAGGGCTGAAGCACCTGACGGCATCGCCTGATCTGATAGTGACGCTGGAACGCAATATCGCTCACCTCTACTGCGAATTCAAGAAGAAAGGAAAGATCGATGACCGCATCCGACTTGACTGGTCGTGCTCTGACAGCTGCACTGACCGAACCACCGTCGCTGACGCTGAGTTTTTACAGCTACGGCGTGATGCTGCGTAAGCAGGAAGGCGAAATGATCAGCGAATTTCCCGTAGACCCAGCGCAGATCGCGCTGGCGCTCGCCGCGAAAGTGACGTTCGATACCGGGCTGCTCAGCGGAAATACGCTGTTGGTGCGTCAGGACGGCGTGAAGAAGCTGGTCGTCGAGTACCGCCCGCCCGCGAAAACCGGACTGTTTCTCGACGGGTCTGAAACCGCGCTGCGAGTACCGCTGCCCGGTCTGGTGCTGATCCGCGCCGCAAGCGATGACAGCACGCCGCAGTACGCGGTTTACGCCGTGAAGCGCCGCCCGGAGAAGCTGGACACGCCGCTTTTTCACGCCCCGCTGCCCAACGTGTTCACCAGCGGCTCGATCTGCTGGGGAACCGTACCAAAGGTCGATGCGGATGCACTGCGTGGTGCGTCGCTGGCGAACGACTGGACAATGCTGCTCGGTTCGGCGTTCGGTGATCATGCCTGCGGCGGCAAAAGCAAACGGCAGCCACACGATATCCGCAAGTTGCTGATTGAAATGGAGTCGAGCAAGGCGAAGCGCTACCCGACGGGCGATCTGGTTCCGGTCAAGAAGACGCTCGCACAGATGATCGGCGGTGCAGAATGAACCACTTCGACCCGAACACGCATATTCAGACGGTGATCATCGTCGGTTGCGGCGGGACGGGCGCACAGGTCGCCCGTATCGTGGCGCGCATCATCTACGACATGCGCCGCGCCCGGCTGCACACGCCGAACGTGCTGCTCGTCGATCCCGACATTGTTGAAGAGCGAAATTGCGGTCGCCAGCTTTTCGCCCCGTCCGATGCGGCGCTCGGCTTGCCGAAAGTCGAGGTCGTCGGGCGACGGCTGAACATGGCGCTCGGTCTCGACATCGCATGGTGTGTCGAGCCGTTCAGCGCGGAGAAGCATGGCAGCCGCTTCGGTTCACAGCTCGTGATCGGTTGTGTCGATAATCACCTGGCGCGGCGTGAGCTGCACCAGGCGGGCGGTATCCTGATCGGTGCAGGCAATTACCGCGACGGCGGGCAGGTCGTCATCGGAAACACAGCGGACGCGGAGATGATGCACAAGCACATCGACGGGAAGGACGGCGTATACCGCTATCTACCTAAAGAGGGACTGCTCTTTCCTTCACTGCTCGAACCGGAAACACCGACGGAAACGCTGCAACCCGCGCTTTCGTGTGCCGAACTCGTCTTGCGCGGTGAGCAGGATGTTTTGGTGAACGACTGGATGGCGTGCGTGGTGGGTCAGTACACCGCTGCCCTCTTGCGTCGCCAGCCCATCCGAACTTTCGCCTCATTCATCAGTCTGGACGGGATGAGTGTCCGCAGCCTACCAATTTGTCGTGAGGAACTGCTGGCTTATCTGCCAGAGGAAACCTGATGCTCCACTTCAAACGCCAGAACATCCATCGCTCGAAACTGCCGCCGCCCGGAGCAGTCGGTCGCATCGTCGGTTTGAGTACGGTCAATCCGCGCCGCAAGTGCATCGTGAGCCACTATCCGTTGTGCGACAGCGCCGATTACCGTTACAGCATCGGCATTCACACGGTCTGGGTGCGCTTTCTCGATAACGGCGAAATCGCACGCTTCAGCGGCTTTTGGTTCAAGGCGGAGTAGAATAAACTCTATAATGCGATACTTCGAGACGGTCAGTGAAAGGAATACGCAATGACTCAGTGGACGAGAACCACATTCGTGATTGACAGCCTGCCCTCCGAATCGTTTGAGGGATACTCGAATGGTGACAATTGGAATGGGTGGGCTTGCCCGTTCTTTGACCGTGCGACTGCGGAACGGGTACTTCGGGCAAGCGAGCAAAATAACTACACATGGCAGTATGATTCACAGAGTGATGCATTCATCGTCCGCAGCACGGATGATCCGGATGACTATGAGCCCGAAGTATTTAGCGCGACAAAAGCGCAGGTAGGCGATGAATCGTTGACTCTGTACGCCATCGGTGCGTACTCGTGGATTTGGGAAGAGGCAGCCCCGATTGCCTAATCATAATCAAGCAAGCCTCAATATTTAAAGAGCAAAACCCCTGCACCCAGGGGTTTTTGTTTGGAGGGATAGGAATGACAGAATACAGCCGTACTCAATGGGTGCCAGTCATACTGCTCAAAATCTTTCATCTGCCGTTTGCTGAACTCGGCGGAATCTCTCTGAGGCGCGCCTACCTCGCGCAAGATGGCGGGCGACTGCTTTACGCGGATTGGACGCTCGAAGCAGCGGAGCGTGTGGAACCATTCATATACGCGACGGGGTGGACGACATCATCCATGTCGTCTGCTCCATTCCAATTGCAAGGAACTGGGGCAAAGCGTATTCCGACAGGAACATGGGTACTGCCGTACAGCGAAAGCCTGTATGAGCTTTACAGTACGGCAGGTGCAGTTCTCAGGCGTCTCCTCCACCACATCGACCATCGCCCCACCGATCCGAATACCATCACCACCCTCATTCGTCTCACTGAATCGCTTTAACTAAAGGACAAACTCATGACTCACGACACGAAAGCTACTGCCATGCAGCGGTATCACGACCGTTTCGACGCAGCCCAGTACAACGCCATTAGCGAGTTTCTCGCCTCCAACATGAACACTGATCGCGATGACTCGCGCGTTGTGGACATCCTCATCGCCTTGCAGAACACGGCGTTTGGTCTCTGCGATCACCCGGATTTCGCCACCGCCTGGCATCCGCTGACGGTGCAGTGCGGACAGAACTTCCTCTCGTCCTATACCGTCGATGCGATGCGCGATTTCTTACGCCGCTTCGCACCTGACGATGTGCGGATTGATGACTTTGAGGCGACCGCCAAAGGGATGCTGCGCGCCTACAGCGGACTCGACGATCTGAAGACAGCGACCGCCCACGCGAACGGTGTCCATTCGTGGCAGGGGCGGATGGCATATGAACTCCTCACCGCAGTCGATTACCTGACCCAGACCGCAATCCAGATGCTCGCGCATGGCGATGAAAACTACGCCCGCGAGAAACTCCACAAGGGGCTAAACCGCATCACTGGTGCGCTGTATGAAGGTGTCCGCCACAGCGAACAGCCCACGCTCTACAACTTCAAAAGCACGTACTTCCCCGACGAGGGCGATGCCTGATTTCCGCCCTTGCTGCTGACTGCTGCACTCGCAATACGTCCCGCAGGTGACCGACTCCGTTCTTGGGCGCGAGCAGGTCGAGCAGCATCCATGAGAGGCTGTAGCAATGCCGCGCAATCCCCGCCCGGCGCTGATCCTAGTCACCACATCACTCCCATGCGCTCAGCGCTGCCCGTCCGCTATTCCAATCGGCTGCACTCCAGATGCTCCATGCCGCGCATTGGCACTGACCTCTCCAACGAGTACGCTGCGTCCCCAGTTGCACCTGTTCGCTGCTGTATCCGGTCATCCGTTGTGCCGGACACCATGATCCCCCTCTTGCGCGGCGCATTGCCTATCTGACCCCGAGAACGTGCCGATTTGTCGCTGACCATCCTAGCAGGCGCGCCACCCATCAAAGTCCTTTGGACTTCGCTTTACCCGATTGCTCTGGGCTTGTGCCGTTCGGCAGCTTCGCTGCCGCCCTCACCGCAATCGGGTAGCGCCCGTCGGGTGATGGTCGGCTTCATCGCCTGCTTTTGTCCGGTCAGAAATCGGCACAGGGTCGATAGAAAGTGCAAGCGCTCAGGCGCGAGGGAGAACAACATCATGGGTACGAGCATCAACATGCAGGTGACCGGGTTCGTCGGCAGCGATCCGCAGGTGCGTCAGGTCGGGGAACAGAGCGTCGCATCGTTCTCGGTGGCGGTCAGCCGCAAGAACCGCGCGGGCGAGAAGCAGACCCTCTGGGTGCGCGTCAACTGCTGGAACAAGCTGTCCGA
>JACSRG010000418.1 GCA_014879865.1 Anaerolinea sp. | reverse complement strand
TTATACCAGAGAGAACGAAAGGAGGCAAGGCGGCAGGCTTGCTTGCAAGCACGGGCACGGCATTCCCCAGCGGGTTCAAACCCGGTGTCCCCTGCCGCTAATTTCCATGGAGAAACAACAGATGATGCCTAATCAATATCCTCATGCTTCGGTGAACAAATTATCAACAGGTATCACCGGTTTTGATCTCGTGTCCAACGGCGGGCTTCCACTGGGACGGACGACGCTCGTTTCGGGAACAGCCGGCAGCGCCAAAACCGTGTTTGCCGTGCAGTATCTAGCGGCGGGCATTATGGAATGCGATCAAAGCGGGGTGTTCGTCACATTTGAAGAAAAACCGGAAGACATCAAACGCAATGTGCTTGGTTTCGGCTGGAAGATCGACGAATGGGAGAAAGCGGGCAAGTGGGCATTCGTTGACGCATCGCCGCGTCCAGCAGAAGAGTCCTTCGTCATCGGCGATTACGATCTCGGCGCGCTGCTCGCCCGCGTCGAACACGCTGTACGCAAGGTAGACGCCAAACGCGTCTCGATGGATTCGCTTGGCGCGATTTTCTCGCAGTTCGCCGATACCGCGACCATCCGGCGCGAACTGCTGCGTATCGCCATCGCGCTCCGTGAGCTAGGGGTGACGGCGATCCTGACGGCAGAACGCAGCAGCGAGTACGGCGAAATCGCCCGCTACGGCGTGGAAGAATTCGTCGCCGACAACGTCATCATCCTGCGCAACGTGCTGGAAGGCGAAAAGCGGCGGCGCACGATGGAAATCTTGAAATTTCGAGGGACGAGCCACCAGAAAGGCGAATTCCCCTTCACGATTGTGCCTACCCAAGGGATCGTCACGCTGCCGCTGTCCGCCATACCACTCGAACAGCATTCCTCCGATCTGCGCATCACGTCCGGCAACCACGAACTCGACGACATGTGCGGCGGCGGTTTTTTCCGCGACTCGATTATCCTCGTCTCCGGCGCAACCGGGACGGGCAAAACCCTGCTCGTGACGACGTTCATGGCAGGCGGCGCAAACAGCGGCGAACGCTGCCTGTTGTTCGCGTTTGAAGAAAGCCGGGAGCAGCTTTTCCGAAATACCAAAGGTTGGGGCATTGACTTCGCGCTGCTCGAACAGCAGGGGCTGCTCAAGGTGATCTGCGTCTATCCTGAGGTCAGAGGGCTTGAAGACCACCTGATCGAAATGCAGCGAGAGATTGCCGAATTCAAGCCCAATCGGGTCGCCGTAGACAGCCTCTCAGCATTGGAACGCGTTTCGAATGCGCGCGGTTTTCGGGAGTTCGTGATCGGGCTTACCTCGTTCATCAAGCATCAGGAAATCGCGGGGCTGTTCACCTCGACCACGCCGACCCTAATGGGCGGCACATCCGTCACCGAAGGGCACATCTCCACCATCACCGATTCGATCATCCTGCTGCGCTACGTCGAACTTTATGGCGAAATGCGCCGGGGGATCACGGTGCTCAAAATGCGCGGCTCGATGCACGAGAAAGATATTCGTGAGTTCGTTATCGACATGGCGGGCATGTCTATCGGGAAGCGTATCAGGAACGTCACGGGCATCATCGCCGGAACACCCACCTACTTGCTGCTAAGCGAACTAGATCGGCTCGATTCGCTGTTTGCGGAGGGAGACGAATAGGTGAAACGGAACTCGTCGGCGAGAAACGGCTCGTTTCTCCGGCTGCGGAAAGCTGAAAATGAACTGCGCGTGGCGCACCAACGCATGGCACAAATCATCGCGACCAGCGTCGATGGGCTGATCGTCGTCGATGAAGCGGGCAAAATCCTGTTTGCCAACGCCGCCGCCGAAAAGCTGTTTTCGGTCGATGCAGCCGCGCTCGTGGGGAAAGATTTTGGTTTTCCACTCGTCACCGACGAATTCGTAGAGATCGACATCTATCAAGGACAAGCGCGTTCAGCAGTCGTGGAGATGCGGCGCACGCGGATCGACTGGAGCGGAAACCCGGCGTGGCTGGTCAATCTCCGCGACATCACCGAGCGCAAGCTCAACGAAGAACAGATGATCGCGCTCAACCGCACCCTCGATCAGCGCAATTGGGATCTTTACTACCTGTACGAAACGGGCACGGCGCTCGCGCGGCAGATCGAACTCAAAGACATCTGCTGGACGCTGTTCAACATGCTAGCCCAGACGATTCTACATTCCGACGATTTCATCGTGCTGACCTACGATGCACAAAATAACCTCTTGAAATGCCAGTTTGCCGTCGTAGCGGGCAGCGAACGACCACGCGAACACTTCCCAGCGATGCCGCTCAGTGGAGGTCGCATTGAGGAAGTGCTTCGTGCCCGCGAAATTCTGACCGTTGACTACCGGCAAGATTATGAACGCCCGAAGTGCTTGGCTGACCTCGAACATACGCTCGACCTACCTCAGCCGCAGTCGGCGCTGTATTTGCCCATCGTGATCGCCGACAACGCGCTCGGCGTCATGATCTTTCAGAGCCTCCAGCCGAATGCCTACGCGTCCATCAACCACTATCTGCTCTCGACCATCGCGACTCAGGCGGCAATCGCCATCGAGAATGGACTGCTCTACCACGAAATCCTCAACCACGCGGCAACACTCGAAGCCCGCGTCGTCGAGAGAACCGCTCAGCTCGAACAGCTCAACCGCCGGATCAGCGCCATCCTTGACAACGCCTTCGAGCCTATCTTGCTCATCACGCAAGAAGGCGATCTGGAAATGGCAAACCCGGAGTTCGATAAAGTGTTTGGCAGCGGCATCGAACAGCGCCCGCTGAAAAGCCTTGCCGACGTAGTTTGTGACAACAGCCAAGACATCATGAAAGCCGCAATCCACAAGGTACTGACGGACGGTCAGCCGGAACGGGTGCAGCTCAAGTGCAAGCGCAAAGACAACACGACATTCGACGCAGAGATCGCGCTGGCGCGCGTGGCGGACAACGCCAACCAGCTCGTGTGTACCATTTTTGACATCACGCGCTTCAAAGAAATCGAGCGCATGAAAAGCCAGTTTGTGTCGATGGTCAGCCACGAACTGCGAACGCCCGTCGCCAGTGTGCTGCTGACGACCGAAACGCTGATGAAATACTACGAACGCATGAGCGATGAGACACGGCGCGACAAGTTGGGTCAGATACAGGAACAAGCCGAAGCGCTGACGGAGTTGGTCATCTCAATCCTTGAGCTGTCACGGATTGAGGGAAGAAACCCCGCTGATACGCGCGAAACTGTCGATTTGCTTCAGGTCGCCCGGAAAGTCATCGGGGAACTGCGCTTCAGCGCCGAAGCCAAAGGGCAAAACATCTCGTTCGCGAGCGCGGTTGAACAAGCGCTGCTCTCCGGCGACCCGCTTGATTTTCATCGTATCTGGCAAAACTTGATCGCCAACGCGATCAAGTACACGCCGCCGGGGGGTAACATCTCGGTGACGCTGACCTCCAGCGAAGTCGATGATGACCTGCGTCCGTTGAATGCCGACCCGGAACAGCTATATGTGGTCGGTATGGTCTCCGACGATGGACCGGGTATTCCAAGCGAAGATCTCGAACTGCTGTTCACGCGCTTCTTTAGAGGCAGAGCCAAATACAGTCAGGTTCCCGGTACTGGCTTGGGACTGGCGATTGTTCGGGAAACCCTGCGCCTGTACGGTGGCGACATCTCCGTCGCCAGCAATGGCGATAGGGGCTCGACCTTTACCTTCTGGATACCAGTCCAGATACAACATTAATTACCCGCGCTGACATTCCGGGGAGCCCGCCCCCCAATGCGTTGGGGCTGCGGGCTGAATGAGGGTTAGCTCAACCCGAATTCGACTTCGTTACACGGTTGGGCGCAGTCATCGATCTGCGCGGCGCGCTCGGTTTTGCGCTGGAAGCGCTTCAGCAATGCGGCAAACGGTTTGTGTTCATCGAGTTCCCGACCGACCATCTGGAATAACTGCCCCGCCACATTCGGTGACACATCGTGTCCATCGTAGTGCATGATTGCTGCTCCTTACTCAACTTACATGCACAGCATACGATCCCAACCGGACACGAGTCACCTGTAGAAAGGTGGGTTTTTGGGTTGGGGGGGTTGGGTCGGGTTCGGCCGATGTGGATCTCCAGTTTGAAGTCACGAGCGGCGGCGTTCTGTCGGGCATGGTTGTGCCAGAC
>JACSRG010000696.1 GCA_014879865.1 Anaerolinea sp. | reverse complement strand
TGAATGTGGTAACGATTTATCGAACGTCGGGCACTTCAAACGCCATTCTGTCGATTTTGAATCGCAACGGTACAGACAGCAATTTTCGCGTTCCGACGCCGGAGACATGCCTACAGTCGAATGACGTGATGCTGCTGCAAGGAGAGGCGAACGACCTATCACGGGCGACTGGAGCGCTCAAGCTGGCGGTGCTGGCGACCGTCCCGGTGGTCGAAGACGACATCATCACAAATGAGGTCGGGATTGCCGAAGTACTGCTGCGCCCACGTTCCACGCTGATCGGCAAGACAATTGCCGAACTGCGTTTCGCCTCGAACTACCGCCTGATGGTGCTTGCGCTCCGGCGTCCGAACGCGGATCCAAACATCAGCTTAAAGGAAAGCCCGCTGAGGTTGGGCGATGTACTGCTGGTACAGGGCGAATGGAAAGATATTTTCGCGCTCAAGCGCCTGCGCCATGACTTCATCGTCATGGGTGAACATGAAGCGCTCCAGTTAGGCGCATTCACCCGACCGGACAAAGCGCCGATCACCCTGCTCGTCCTTATCGCGATGGTGATCTTGGTCGCCTTCAACATCCTCGATCTCGCCCCCGCCAGCATCCTTGCATCACTGGTGGTCATCCTGACGCGCTGCATCAGTGTGAACGATGCCTACGATACGATTGATCTCAAAACCCTGTTTCTCATGGCAGGGATGCTGCCCATGAGCACCGCGTTGGCGAAAGTCGGGTTGGTCGAACTGTTCGCTACGGGGTTCGTCGGGGGCTTGGGAGAGGGCGGACCCATCCTCGTGCAGTTGGGCTTGTTCGTGCTGACGGTTCTGCTCACGCAAGTCCTGTCGAACACGGCGACCGCCGTCTTGATCGCGCCGCTGGCATTGGCGACGGCACAGCAGCTTGGCGTCCAACCTCACGCGCTGCTGATGACGGTGGCTATCGCGGCATCGACGGCGTTTGCCACGCCGATTGCGTCCCCTGTGAACACGCTGGTCGTCGGCACTGGCAACTATCGCTTTGGCGATTACATGCGTGTCGGCATCCCGCTGATCTTGCTCGTACTGGTTGTCTCTATCGCGGTTCTACCGATTCTCTTCCCCTTCTAGGGATCGACTCTGTCGTGGCTTCCTCCTGATCATTCGCCAGTGTGAGCGCCTTTCTCCCCATTTCCGCGAGCTTACGGCGTAGCTCTTCGGTTTGAATGATGCGAACGGGAAAATCCAGACTGATGAGAATGAAAGCAATCCAATCTAATTGAGTCGCAGCGCGCCGGAATATGACCCCGTCTGCGACGGTTTCCAATGAACCCATGACAGGCGCGAAGATCGCTTGCGCTTGTTCCAGCGATGTTTCAAGCCGAACTTCGATCTGCTCAATGTCCTCCCGTCGTGTGATGGAGTCTAGGACGTGCTTTAACACGTCGAATGTTTCCGGTTTCGTGAAGCTCCCTTCGTGCGGGGCAAGCGCGACGATGCGGTCGAGGCGAAAGGTGCGCAAGTCTTGGCGGAGCGAACAGTAACCAGCGGTGTACCAGTAGCCTTCGTTGTAGACCACACCGTAGGGATCGAATACCCGCTCGGACTCATCGCCTCCCCATGATCGGTAGCGTATGAAGACCTGCTGTTGGTTTTGGACGGCGGCACTCAGCGCAGCGAGGAACTCCGTCTGCAATAGTACGGGGGGCGCTGAAACATTGAAGATGATTCCATCCTGCAACCCTCGCACCTGATGGAGCAGGTTTACCGGCAAAACGCGCTCCGTCTTTGCCAGCGCCCCTTCGACTGCCGCGACATCCACCGGAAACCTGAATTCGCGCATCACCACCAAACCGAGGGTTAAGGCAACCGCTTCAGCGTCCGTGAACATGAGCGGAGGTAGTTTATAGCCGCGCTGCAAGCGATAGCCGCCATGGAGCCCCCGTTCCGCCTCGACAGGTATCCCCATGTCTTGCAGCATCATGATATAGCGCCGTACTGTGCGTACATCGACTTCTAGCCGCCGCGCGAGTTCCGATCCGCTCATTTGTTTCCGTGACTGTAGAAGTTCGAGAACCGTCAGAAGGCGCGTAGTCGGAGAGTACATTAGCCAAACTCCTTTTTATCAGGGCGGATTCTGTCCTGATTCACCTTGATAATCAAGCCTAGATGATGTGTTGAGAAGGAGTACACATGACTATCTTGGTGGCGGGCGCAACGGGTACGGTTGGTCGTCAATTGGTGAAGCAGCTTGTCCAAGCGGAGTATGTGGTACGCGCGCTGACCCGCAATCCGGCGAAGGCGAACTTCCCCGCTCAGGTCGAAGTGATTGAAGGTGATCTGACGAGACCAGCCTCGTGGGCTGCCGCGCTCGAGGGCGTCGTAGGGCTGCATCTCATCAATTTTGGCGGGGATGATTATACGCCGCTGCAAACCGGCGCTGAGATCGTGGAGATGGCGACCAAGGCGGGAGTCAAGCGGGTCACCGTGCTGCGTGGCGGCGGGGAATATGGCACGCTGGAAAACGCCTTAACCGCGAGTTCACTGGATTGGACGTTCCTGCACCCTGTTGAATTCATGTCGAATATGCTGGAGTGGAAAGAGTCGATACGCGAAGCAGGGATGGTCAAAATTCCGTTCGTTCACCGCAAGACGGCAATTGTCCACGAGGCAGATATTGCAGCTGTCGCCGCGACCGCCCTCTGCGAAACTGGACATGGCGGCAAAACCTATTGGATTACGGGCGGCGAAGTCCTGACGCCTGCCCAGATGGTGCAGACCATCAGCAGCGTGATCGGACGAGACATTCGGCTTGTCGAGCTGAGCGAAGCTCAGGCGCGGGAGCAGTGGCGGGAACAGGGTTTCCCCGATGAGGTGATCGAGTTCTTTGTGTGGGCGCATGGGAACACCCCGCCGGAAGGTTACACCGTCGCCCCCACCGTTCAGCAGTTGACCGGGCGACCTCCGCGCACGTTTGCTCAGTGGGCTGCCGAGCACGCGGAGGTCTTCCGCACGTAAGTTTAGTCCCTACGCTGTCGGAAAGCTGATTTCGTCGGTCAAGTCACTGCTGCCATGCTGACTACCCCGTTTCCGCTGCTGCCTAGATACGAACCGCTATCGCGGACGGGGTAGGCTTAACAACGCGTGCTCATCTCCGGTCATACTTGCGACTGCCCGTCTCCACGAGTCTGCCTCGGCGACACTGAGCGGTTCGCCGACATAGTTAAAGGCGCTCTTGATCTGGAACTGGTTGAGTTCGCTGCGCAGCGTTTCCCATTTTTCGCGCTGAACCTCGATCAAGCGGGCGCGCGCGTTTGCATCCGTCATCCGGCGCAGCACATCCCGAAAATGGGGCAGGCACAGTCCGCTAGACGGTTGGTATGCGTTTTGAAGGGCGGGATCGTTCCAGTAGGTCGCAAAAGTTTCGACATACTGGGTCTCTGACTTGCACAGGCTGGCACAGGCGAGGCACGGAGTCTCGGTTTCCAACTTGTCCGGCAGTCGAGCGAGACCTTTACTGCCAAACCACCCGCCGACGGGGGATGCGGAGCTGTCAGAGTCGAGCAGGTCGATCACTTCGTCCAACACGGCTTCGAATAGGATCGACACCCCCAAGGCGTAACCGTGATGGTGCGTGAGCAGCCAACTGTGATGGTTACAGAGTCCGCGACCGCGCCGAAACTTCTGCTGAACGTCCGGGTCATTGGAGTATTCATAGAGCAAAGAATCGATGTACTGATTTTCGGCGGCGTGGAGCAGCCCGCAGATCGCACAACCGCGTCGGTTAAGGCGTTCAAGTAGGTCAACATATGCTTGCGGATACGCCATGAGATTAACCCTGTGAAGCAAAAAACTGCGTCCGCCATGCTTACTCAAAAAGATGATTTGCAGCTTTCGCGATTTTCACTACGGTAACGCCGGTCGTGTCGAAGCTGGTGTGTCAAATGTCATCTCCTTGCCTGTGGAAGATCGTGCCAGAGGAATTCCTAACGAGGAGGGCAGCACAGCACCAATTCGCGCTGACCGCCGTGCGCTGGTTGTTCGCTTGCGAACCGTTTCCCCCTCAGACGAAGACTGTTGGAAACGACAAAAACCCCGAAATCAGAAACGCCATCACGGCGGCGGTCTAAGGGAGCGCTTCGATGTGGCTGCACTTGTGCTTAATGCCAGATGGATAATGGCTATGGTT
>JACSRG010000695.1 GCA_014879865.1 Anaerolinea sp. | reverse complement strand
TTGGGCGTCTCTACGCTGACTGTTTCCCCTAGAGCGCTCCATTAAGGTGCGCGAATATTAAAACTGTCCCGTCCTCCCCCGAATTCGGGGAGGGGCGCAAGCAGACTCGTGTTTGCGCCCTCCCCCGAATTCGGGGAACAAACCTATCCGAAACTCAGGTTACTTGCGCGCCGGTTCGTAGATGAGACCGAGCACACCGCCCTTGAACGTCTTCGAATCCACGAGGTTGAGGGTCGCTTCCGTGCCTTCGTGGATCAAGCGCTGCCCTGTGCCGAGCACGACCGGGTAGACCAGCAGGCGGACGTGATCGACCAGATTGTGCTTGAGGAGCGTCTGCACGAGCACGGTGCTGCCGTGCACGATGATGTCCTTGCCTTCCGTCTGCTTGAGGCGGGCGATTTCATCGACGACATTCCCATTGATGATCACCGAATTGTTCCAGTCGGCGCGGGTGAGCGTGTTCGAGACGACGTATTTGCGCACGCCGTTGAAGTAGTCCGCGCCCGCGTCCTTGCTGTTGGGCCACGCCGCCGCGAAGCCTTCATAGGTCACGCGCCCCAAGAGCAGCGCATCGGAGGCATTCGACTCCTCGCCTTTGAAGGTCGAGATCTCGTCGTTCCAGTACCGCATACTCCACATGGGATTCTCGACCACGCCGTCGAGCGTCATGAATTCGGTCACGACTAATTTGCGCATGGGTTCTCACTCCTGTCTATCGTTGATTACGACTTCATCATAGGACAAATGCGCGCGCGGGTCTTGGAAAAATCCGCAAGTTATTCCGCTATGCTCATGCCGGTGATCGACGGAGGCAGGGCGAGCGCGCCGGTTTGCACGATTTGCACGGGTGTTTTGCCGATGAAGCGCCGGAGCGAATTGGTCAGGTGTGCCTGATCGAAGTAGCCGAGTTCGAAGGCGGCGTCGAGCGGGCGGGTTCCGTGTTCCAACAGCTTGGCGGCACGGCGGGCGCGCTCGATCTGCTGGATGGTCTTGTGCGCCAAGCCGGTCGCCTGCACGAAACGGTATTGAAGCGAGCGCGGCGAGAGCGCGGGGGAGCGTCCGTGCAGCGCCGACTCGACTTCCCGGTCACGGACGAGGATGTCCTGACGGATCAGGCGGCTGATGAAGACATCCACGTTCTCGATGGTCGGCAGTTCCCACGCCGAGCCGTTCAACCAGAACGAGCGGCGCGATCCGGCTTGCGGCAGAATCACGTCTTGGCGATCCAGCATGGTCTTGATCGGCAGATGGGGCATGAACGCGCCGAGTTTGAAGGTGATGCCGAAAAATTCCGCGTCCGCCGGGAAATCAGCTTGCGTGGCTTTGGTCTCCGGTCCGCGCGCGGCGACGATGGTTTCGCCTTGAAATTGGCTGAAAACCAGCTCCCACGAGGCGGCGGCGGATGAGGTGAACGAACCCGCGCGCTCGGTACGGGTATGCCAGACCAGATCGACATACGTCATGGCGTCTCCAGTAGGACTAGGAGGGTCAAAAGATCCGGATGTTAGCAGGGATGATGCGGCTAATTATAGCGCAAAAGCGAACGAATATTCTAGGGGGCTTCAAGTTCGCGGGCGATGAGCTTGGCGGCAGCGGTCTGCCAGTTGTAGAGCGTGCGCTCCGGGACGGCGGCTAGAAACCAGTCGATGGCAGCCTGTTCCAGCGGATCGGGGTCGTCGGCGCGCAGTTTGCGGCTGTAGGGTTTGATACCGAGCACGTAGGGGAAGTACAGGGCGTTATAGTAGCGCCATTCGTCGGTGAAGGCGATCTCGCCCGCCGGACGCAGCCGCTCGATGCACTCGCGCAGCAGCGCCTTGAGTTCTGCCGCGCGTTCGAGCAGGGTATCGTCGGCGCGGCGGGCAGCGAGGCGCGCGTCGATCTGCGGGAGGCGCGTGAGCGGACTTTCCGCCAGTCGGGGCAGGTTTTGCAAGTGACTCAATGCCTGCCGGGTGTAGCGGGCGAAATCGTCGGGGTCGAGCGCGGCGAACGGCGGCGACGGATCGACACGCAGCGCGGCGGCTTCGAGCGAACGCAGCGCGGCACGCTGATCACGCAGGTCGCGGGCGCGGCGCAGGATGAGACGATCAACGGCGGATTGCCAGCGGTCGTAGAAGGTGACGAGCAGCAGCGCCGAAGCGATCACCAGATAGAGCAGCACTGTCCAAACCGGGCTGGTCTGGCGGGTGATGAGCGCGACGAACGCGATCTGCCCGCCGAACAGCGTCACGACGAGCGCCGAGGTGAGGAACGAGCGCAGCAGGTCACGCAGCACGAGCGTGCCATCGTCGAAGGCGTCGAGCACGGCGAGCGCGTAGCCGAGCAGGAACAGGTCAACGCTGAGCGAGAGGACGACGAGTCCATGCACGTAGATGCCCGCCGGGAGGAGGAGAAAGGCGAGTCCGAGCGTGAAAAAGAGCCCGGCGGTGATCAGCACGAGGCGCTGGCGCAGTCGGGCGAGGACGATCACGCGGATGAGCGCGAACAGCATCATGGCGATGGGCAGCAGGGCGGCGACGGACGGCGCAAAGATGAACGCGGCGATCAGCACGAGCACCGCGATCAGCACGCCACGATTGATGAGGCGTTCGGGCGGGTCGGGGACGAGGTAGAGCGTCGCCACCATCCAGAAGAATGCCGGAAGCCATTGAAAGCGGGTGACGAGTCCGAGCATGTCGATGCCCGTGTAGGTCAGCCCGACGGCGTAAGCAATCAAGCCCAAGCCGGCGAAGCGCAGTCCGCGCCGCGTGGAACGGCGGGCGATCAGGTAGAGACCGAACCAGAGCGTGAGGCTGTAGACGAGGGTTTGCGCGGCGATCAACGGGTGGACTCCTGTGCAGCTAGTCGCACGAGTGTAGCAGACGTTGCAAGGATTGGAACGCGCCTTTAAACTCTCCGCATGGTCAAGCTACGTCACTCCCTTCGCTATCTCGTCCCCTTCGCGCTGTATTTCCTTGTCGCGGTGATCATCACCTACCCGCTGATCACCGTGCTGGAGTCGCGGCTGCTGGGGCATCCCTTCGGCGACGCCGCCGAATATGTCCGGCACATCTGGTGGATTAAATATGCGCTGCAAACCGGTCAGCCGATCTTCGACCAACCGCTGCTGCTTTATCCGCGCGGCTTAAGCGGATCGTGGTTGTGGGGCGCACCGCTCCAGTCGTTCCCCGCGTGGCTGTTCGCGTTCGTCATGCCGCTGCCCGCCGCGTTCAACCTGTCCGCGCTGCTGACGTTGGCGCTCAACGGCACGGGGATGTACGCATTGGCGAAGCACCTGTTAACGACAGAGAGCGCAGAGAGTAAAGAGAAAAGAAGGTTAACCACAGAGAACACAGAGAACACAGAGAGTGGGGATAAAAGACAGTCAACCGCAGAGAGCGCAGAGAACGCAGAGAGTAAAGAGAAAAGAAGGTTAACCACAGAGAACACAGAGAACGCTGAGGATGAATCCTCAGTCCTCAGTCCTCAGTCCTCTCTTTTCTCAGTCCTTCTCGCTTCCTTCCTCGCCGGTCTGATCTTCATGCTCTACCCGGCGATGCAAGGACATCTCGGCGCGGCGCATACGGGACTGCTGGTGCAGTGGGGCGCGCCGCTCCTGCTGCTGGCGCTGCTGCGGGTGGGCGAGAGCCGCCGGTGGATGATCGCCGGGGCGCTGCTGTTCCCGGTCGCGCTGTGGGGTAGTTTGCTGCTGCTGATCTACCTCGTCGCGCCGATCCTCGCCGTCTACCTGCTGCGCGCGGCGGGGGATAGGCGGAGCTTCCGCCGCGCCGTGATCACGCTGCTGATCGGCGGGGTGATCGCCGCGCCGTTCCTGCTGCCCACACTGCGTGAGACGGTCGGCGCGACGGAGAGCGGTGCTGTCCGCTACAGTTCGGCGCTGTTAGGGATCGCCGCGCCGTCGTTCAATCATCCGCTGTTCGGCGGTTTGGAGTATGCGCGGCAAATCCTCGGCGCTGACCCGTTCGAGAGCGCCGCTTATGCCGGGGTGATCGTCGTGACGCTGGCGCTGATCGGCGTGATCACGCGGCGGGCGGCGCGCTGGTGGCTGATCGTCGCAGCGGGCGCGTGGCTGCTCTCGCTCGGCGCGCTGCTCAAGCTGACCGACGCGCCGATCACTGTGATGGTCGGCGGCTATGCGACGACGATTCCGCTGCCGGGGCTGCTCATG
>JACSRG010000694.1 GCA_014879865.1 Anaerolinea sp. | reverse complement strand
GTGCCGCTGCGGCTGACCGACGCCGAACATGCGCCCGCTGAGCTTGAAGCCGTTTTCCTCCAAGCGGTCGATGAACTTCGGGCGGAAGCCGACGGCTTCGAGCCTGCCGCCTGCCGCCGACGAGGCTGCCATCGACGTTTGCCCCGGCTGGCGATACAGGAACAGGTCTTGCAGTGTGACGGAATCGCCTTCCATGCCCTGAATCTCGGTGATCTGGACGATCTTGCGCGACCCATCCTTGATGCGCGCGATCTGGATGAACATATCGACCGCGCTCACAATCTGGCGGCGGATCACGCCGATGGGCAAATCCATCCCCGCCATCAAGCACAGCGTTTCGAGACGGGCAATCGCGTCACGCGGGTTGTTGCTGTGAACGGTGGTCAGCGACCCATCGTGACCGGTGTTCATCGCTTGCAGCATGTCGAGCGCTTCGCCGCCGCGACACTCGCCGACGACGATGCGATCCGGGCGCATACGCAGCGCCCCGCGCACAAGGTCACGGATGGTGAGCGCGCCGGTCTTGCCATCCCCGCCGGGGAGCGGCGGCGCGGTTTCGAGGCGGACGACGTGCCGCTGCTTAAGCTGGAGTTCCGCCGAGTCTTCGATGGTCACAATGCGCTCGTCGTCGGGGATGTACGCGCTCAACACGTTGAGCAGGGTCGTCTTGCCTGACCCCGTACCGCCGGACACGACGATGTTCAGCCGCGAGTTGACGCACGCTTTCAGGAATTCCGCCACATCCGGCGTCAGCGACCCGAACTTGATCAGGTCTTCGATGGTCAGGCGCTTTTCGGGGAATTTACGGATGCTGATCGTCGTACCTTGCAGCGCCGAGGGTTCGGTGACGATATGGACGCGCGACCCATCCGGCAGGCGGGCATCGACCATCGGGTTGGCGCGGTTCAACTGGCGGCTCAGCGGGCGGACGATGCGCTGCGCCGTGTACAGGATGTGATCTTCATCATCATAGACGAACTCTGTTTCGAGCATTTTGCCCTTGATTTCGGCGAAGATGACTTCCGGCCCGTTGACCATAATTTCCGAGCAGGCTTTATCGAGCACCAGCGGTTGGATCGCGCCGAAGCCGAGCAGATCGTCGAGCAGCATGTCGCGCAGGCGCTCGAACTCATCCGGCGTCAAGCGGTACTCTTTGCGCTCCAAGACGATCTTTTCGAGCATCGCCTGCATACGGATCGTCAGCATTTGTTCTTTTTCGGCATCACCGCGCCGCCACGTATCGGCTTCGTCGGGCGTTTTCAAGATTTTCGAGCGCAGGAGCTTACGCAGATACGCCAGCTTGGGCGGCGTGCGAAACTTATCCGGGATGTCTGAAAGGTACGACGGCGCGTTAGGCGCGGATGCTGCGGGGATCGCGGAAGGGCGCGCGGCGGGAGCTTGCTCTCCAAACGGATCGGCGTCCTGCCGCCGGGGATCGCGTCCGCCTTGGTCATTGAGTCTGCGCTGCATAAATCACACCTTTGCATAGTTTTCTTTTACATCAGTCTAAGCGAGTTTAGAGTTTCTGATCAAGAACGTTTTAGTCCGGGCAGTTTTGCGTATAATAATTACAATTGTGATAACTGCGAGGCAGATATGGAACGACTAAAAACGTTTCTCAGCTTGATGAAAGAGACGTTCGACGAATGGAACCGGGACAAAGCCCCCCGTTTGGCGGCAGCGCTGGCGTATTACACGGCGTTTTCAATCGCGCCGCTGCTGATTGTGGTGATCGCGCTGGTCGGGCTGATCTACGGGCAGGAAGCCGTGCGCGGTCAGCTTGACAACCAGATTCAGGGCTTGGTCGGAGCGCAGGCGGCAGCCGCCATTCAAGAACTGGTCGCCGGAGCGAACCACCCCGACACGGGGATCATCGCCTCGATCATCGGCGTGGTGACGCTGATGCTCGGCGCGGCGGGCTTGTTCGGTCAGCTTCAGGACGCGCTCAATACGGTGTGGGGCGTCGAGCCGAAGCCAAATCAAGGGCTAATGGCGACGATCCGGTCACGGCTGCTCTCATTCACGATGGTGCTGGGGATCGGCTTCCTGCTGCTTGTGTCGCTGGTGATCAGCGCGGCGTTATCCGCGATCAACGCGTGGATGTCCAGTCTGCTGCCCTTCTCGCCAGTCATTCTTCAGGTGATTAACCTGATCGTGTCGCTGGCGGTGATCACCGGCTTATTCTCGTTGATTTACAAGGTGCTGCCGGATGTGAAGATCGCGTGGCGCGACGTGACGCTTGGCGCGTTCGTCACGGCAGTGCTGTTCACCATCGGCAAGTTCCTGATCGGCTTGTATTTGGGACAAAGCAGCATCGCCTCGTCGTATGGCGCGGCGGGATCATTCGTCGTGCTGCTGCTGTGGATTTACTACTCCGCGCAGATTTTGCTGTTCGGCGCGGAGTTCACGCAGGTATTCGCGCGGCGCTACGGCTCGAAGATCGAACCGGCGGACAACGCCCGCCTCGTCAGCGCCGAGGACTTGGCGCAGCAGGGACAGACGCACTCACGCCCGAAAGCCGGATCACGTGCCTACCAGCCCGCCAGTTTGCAGGTTGCCGCGCAGCAGACGAAGGTCACGCCGCCCGTCGCGCCGCGCACGGGGAATTTACCCGCCGTCGTGGTCGGGATCATGGCGGCGCTGGCGTCGTTCCTCGTCGGGCTGCTGATCAACAACGAGCAGCGGCGCTAGCCAACGTTGATCTACTGCTGCACGAACGCCGCCGCCAGTTCGACGGTCGGCGCGGTGCTGATCCACGTCGTGCCGTCCTCCGCCGTGACCATGCACAGCGCGCCGGTGGCGTTCGACCAGCAGCCATCGACCGCTTCCGCTCCGAAGCGCTCGTCGGCGTAGGCGGCATAAATCTCGGCGAACTGCGGTTCATCTTCGGGCGTATCCCACGCGACTCGCAGCACCGACGCCACCTGATCGCCGTTGACGTACACATGGAAGCGATCTCCACCCCAGCCTGCCGCCGCGCGGTTCGCCCGTGACGAGGCGACTTCGCTGACCATCTGCTCGCGCAGGTAAAACTCGCCGAGCGTGACATCCCATGCCTGCGTCCAACCGTCGCCGAGCGTCGGCGCGAAATCCGGCAGTTCGACCGGGATCGCCGTTTCCCCGCTGAAGTACTTTTCCGGGTGCATGATCTGTTCGCTGGTTTGCGGTAGATTCGCATACGCTGCGTTGACCGCCTCCCAACCGCCCTCGTTATACAGCGCAATGACGAAGTTTGCGCCCTGCTCATACGGGAACAACAGTTCGCGCACGAGGATCGTCGGGATGCCGGGCGGCAGGAACAAGCCGCCGGATTGCAGCCCTTCGAGCAAAATGCTGAACGCCGCGCCGGGGTTGCTCGTCGCCACCGCCTGTGTATAGACGTTCATCACCGCCGACGCATCGCCTTCGACCAGTGAGCGAATCGCCAGCGCGCGATCTGGCTCGTTGACCACATCGGCGGGCAGCACCTCCGCCAGATCGAAATGCTGATCTTGCAGCGCGTGCGTGAACTCGTGGACGTAAATGATCTGCTCGGTGATCGAGAGCGAGTCGCCCGCATCGTCGCCAACCATCGGGATCACGTTCATCTGTTTGGTTTCGGGATCGTAGAATCCGGCGACCTGACTGCCGAGCAGGGTCAAATACACGTCGAGCAGGTCAATCTCCGGCGTGAAAAATCCGAGTGCCTGATAGAAGGCTTCGGCGCGTTCCGCCTCTTCAATCGGCAGATCGCGCGCGTAGATTTCTTCGAGGTAGGCGATGGTCTCGTCGCGGGTCGGGAACACGCGCTCGACCGGTTCGAGCGCTTCGAGTCCGCGAATAGTCTGCGTCGCGTCTTCCAGCGCGATCAACTGCTCCTCCAGCGCCGGACTGATCACGTCCTGCGCCTGCACAACCCCGACGATCAGCGCCATCAGCGCCGCAATCACAATCCACCGTTTCACGCGTGTACTCCTAGATAGTGTGGTTACAACCGTGAGATAATCTTCTCGTAGTCCGTATGAGAGCCAATCCAGAACCAAATCAAGGTATCTTCTTCCCGTATTGCGAGTACACGGGCTGAATAAATCGCTCTGACGGTATGAACTTGTTTGAAAACTAGGATGTGTCTGCAAACTCATTGTAGCCCTCATCCCCCGTCCCCTTCTCCCTCAGGGCGAAGGGG
>JACSRG010000693.1 GCA_014879865.1 Anaerolinea sp. | reverse complement strand
CTCGTGGGCTCGGAGATGTGTATAAGAGACAGCCTCTACACTGTGCTGATGGCAGATCGCCAGAACGCACCGCAGACCTTGATGAATTGCATTGTGCCCTCGACCTGGGATGAGAACCTGCATGTCCTCCCCGCCTCCCCCATGCTCGAAGGCGCGGAACGCGAATTGATGGGTGTCGCGGGTGCGCCCTATCGCCTCGCCGATCCCCTCAGCAAGATCGCGAACCAGTATGCGGCAGTGATCATCGATACCCGCCCTTCCTTTTCGCTTATGACGGAAATGGGACTGCTCGCTGGATCGGATGCGATTGTCCCGGTTGAACCACGCTACCTAGAAACGGTTGGTCTAACGAGCGTCATTCAGAAGATCAACGACATCCGTGAGGGCTGGCGTCATCCAAACTTGCGCGTCAGCGGGCTGATTGTCACCAAGATGGATAATCGCATCCGTGGGCACAGTCATTTGCTGGCAGAACTCAAAGCGCATCCGGTGTTGGGCAAACTCTTACTTGGCGTGATCCCCGCCAATGAAGCGGTGTCGTATGCCCATCGGAATCATCAAAGCCTGTTCAGCTACGATCCGCGTGCCTCAGCGAGCAAAGCCTATGCTCAAGTCGTCGCTTCACTCGTGCGTTATTTGTCGAAGGGAAGCGAATAATGGCGCGGTCGAACGGCAATACCAGTCGGGTGGATGATCTACTCGCGTCCGTCACTGGCGATCTGCTCGGTGATCTGCCGCAGGCGTTCACGGACAATTCAATCCGTGTAGAGCGTATCCTGCTGGAAATGGTGCGCCCTGATCCCGTGCAGCCGCGCCGCGTGCTGCCAGAGAGCATTCATCTGAATTTTCACAACAATCGCGTGACACCCACCCAAGCGCTGCGCGAACTGGTTCAGATCGTACAAATCGCAGCGCGACAGCGTGGACGACCGTTCAACAACGTTCTCGAACTGCTGCCGAATGGCGACGATGAGCGCGACGATGAACCAGTGGTCAACCTATCGCCCGAAGAAACGCTGCTGCGCGATCTGGTCAATCTGGCGATCACCATCCGCGACGATGGACAGGTCAATCCGCTCACTGTAGTTGATGTCTCGCAAGGTGTGACGCGGTTGTTTCGCATTGAGACAGGCGAGCGCCGCTATTGGGCGACATGGCTGCTTCGTGACTTCATCCCCAACTATACGGGCGACGGCATGATCCCGTGCATCATCATCCCGGCAAACCGCTCATCGGTGTTTCGTCAGGCGAAAGAGAACACGGCACGTTCAGGGTTAACGGCAATCGCGCTGGCACGACAAGCAGCACTGCTGCTGCTCACCGTTCACGGGTATGAAGTACCCGCCTATGCCGTTGGGCACGAGTTCTATCGTCAGGCACTTGACCTCGACTTGCGCGCCAAACGGGAATACACCGACATGATCCTGAGCGCGATGGGTGGGATCAAACGGGCACAGTTCAGTCTGATCAAGTCATTACTGCGCCTTTCCGATGAGGCACTTGAACTTGCCGACCGACACGATATTGAAGAAAAGAAGCTTCGCTACGTAGCGAACATAGCGACTGAGTACCATGCTGAGGTCATACGCCAGATCATTGACTTCAATCTCACAAGTAAACAAGTGAAGGAGCTTTGCGAAGGCGAAACACTGGATGCAAGCCAAGACGACCCGGTTGATAAGGTATCGCCCGCAGCGTCGAAATTGGCGAAAGTCACTCAGACGATCAATGCGACGACACCACAGGAACTGGCACGGGCGCTGATGCAGCAGGAAAAAGATGCAGCAATCGCGCGTGCGCGGCTACAGGCGATGCGAAAGCTAATTAGCGAAGCGGAACGGTATCTTTCAGACGAGTGAAATTGTTTGCCCGGGCAAACAATTTGGAGATGACATAATGAACATGCGAACACGATCACCACCGTAGAAAAAGAAAATGCCCACTGCTGATGAGGCGCGTGGGCGGCGGCATGGGGATACATTCGTGAACTGGACACTCACAATGTATCACAGCCTGCCCCCATGTGCAACTGAATACCCCACCTCAAACCGTGTTTTTTAGCACGAGTTCTATTCAGTATTGACTGGGAGCTTTTACCATGAACCTGACTGAACATGATGCGTATGCGCTGCGGCGCGCCGTATCGATGCTGGATATTCCTGCTGGATTGACCCTCAGCCCGCTGGTTGAGTCGCTGCTGGCATCCCTCGATTGGCGGCATGACCGCACCCACTGGTCGATCTTGCAGCAGATTTTGACCCGCGATCCTGAGTTGAGCGCGCAGGTCTTGCGCGTCGATCCCAACGCCCCGGTGCCGACGTCGAGTCATTCATCAGAGGAAGCATATGTACCGCCACTGCCAAAGGCAGCACAGTTGACCGATAAGCTCATGGCATCAGCGGAAACCGTCGGCGCATTTCATCGTGACTGCCTCGTGTGGTTGAGCCAGCGTTCGCCGATGACGCCGCGCATCTTTCTGGAGTCGGGTCCGCTGTGGGCGGTCGGATTGGCGGTAGCGCGGCGCTGTGTGCTGCGTTTGGGGTTCGGTGACATCTATCCGAATCTGTACTACCTCTGGGTTGCGCCGACGACCTACTATCACAAATCGACCGGGTTAAACGCGATCACCGACATGGTGCGGGATACGATGCCGCACCTGCTCCTGCCGGCGACGACCTCACCCGAAATGCTGGTCGCCAAACTTGCGGGCGAGAAACCTGCCAACTACGACAAGCTGCTGCCGTTCGAGCGCAAGAACGAAGACCTCGCGGCACGCTTCGCCGGTCAGCGCGGCATTCTCATCGACGAAGCGAGCAAGATGCTGATCCCGAAGAAGTACATGGAGGGACACACCGAAACGATGATGGAAATGTTCGACGCGCCCCGTCGCTTGGAGCGTGAGTTACGCGGGGATGGCAAGCTGATCGTCTATAACCCGGCGTTGGCGATGATCGGCGCGACCACGCCCGCGCGGTTGGGACGCTACATCACCGACAGCGAGTGGGAGGACGGCTTAATGGCACGTTTCCTCTGCCTGACCCCGACTGAGCGAGAGATCAAGTGCGTATTGAACGGACACAACCTCGATACACACGAGTTTCCAGCCGACCTGAAAACGCGGCTGCTGCGGGTGTACAACGCTTTTCCGATGCCACCTGACGAGTTCGCGCTGCACGATCTGGATGAGCCGGTCAAGCATCCTGCGATCAGCGCGACGATGGAACCAGCGGTCTTTGACCTCTTCAACGCTTACTACGCCGCGCTGCACGATATGACCGATCCGCGCCGCAACCTCGATGACCGACTGCGTGGCAACTATGGACGCTTCTCGACGATGGCGCTCAAGCTGGCGCTGATTTTGGCGATCATGGACTGGACGGATGAGGGAATGCCCAACACACCACGCATCACCACAGCGCATTGGGCGCGCGGACAGATGCTCGCTGAGGAGTACCGCGCGTCGGTGCATCGCCTGCTCGACGAACTGAGCATCGGTGTGGACGTGAAGAACGAGAAGAAGGTGCTGGACTTCATCGCGCGCCATGGGGAGCGACCGCCGTCAGCGCGGGACATCCTGCGCGGTGCTGGCGTGAAGTCGCGCAAGGAAGTGGACGCGACGCTGGCAGCCCTGATCGACGATGGGGTGATCGAGATTGCCGAGCGCAAAACGGGCGGGCGCAGCGCGCGCGGTTATCGAGTTACTCACACCGAACTTTCGTCAGAAACGTCATGACGAAAGTTGAGCGAGAAGAGAGCTTTCGTCACAAAGGCTATGACGAAAGTTTCTCTCGTGCCGGGAAGTGAACCGCTTGAAAACGATTCACTTTCCCTCAGTATCTCCCGTGAGAACGAACTTTCGTCAGCGGCAATGCCGAATGACGAAAGTCGAAACTTCTGACTTTTGACATATGGCAAAAGCACTGACGAAAGTGGAGTGAACACCATGATTGATGTAGAGAAACTCAAAGCACAGCTCGATTTGCGCCAGATCGTCGAACGTGACCTTGGCAAGCCGCGTTTTCGCGGGCGCGATTATGCCGCCTTCAAGTGTCCGCTGCACAGCGAACAGCACGGGTATTCACTTGCGGTTTACGCCCATCATTGGCGGTGTTTCGGCAAGTGTCATGCCGGAGGTGATGCCATCGCGTGGGTGCAGCACTACCAC
>JACSRG010000588.1 GCA_014879865.1 Anaerolinea sp. | reverse complement strand
TGCCGGGGAGGCTTGATGCGCCGCGCTCGGGAGCGCGCCGCCAGCATCGGGGGTGCCGCAGCCCCCCGATGCTGAACGGCATGGCGCAGCACGCTTCTCAGCGTCCAGCGCCACCAGAAACGAACCGCAAGTGCATTTTCTCGTTCGATGTGCAGTGCAAATGAGGGGACATGGCTGATAGAAACAAGGAATTTCCAAAGCGCCTCACGGTGCAGGTCACCGAAGCAATGGACGACCGTCTGGAACAGGTCGCGCGCGGGCGCGACGAAGCCAAAGCCGAGGTGGTGCGCGCCGCACTACGAGCCTTCCTCGATGAGCAGGAGGACGTGATCGGCAGCCGCAAGCATTTCACCAAAGCGTTCGGGCGGCGGATTGATCACATTGAACGGCTGCTGTCAGTAGCGCTGTGGCTCAACCTGCAAACGCTGCACCTGCTGTATGAGCGCCTGCACAAGGAGCAGCTTGAAGCGGGCGAATTGCTGGCAGATGCGATCAGGGAGGGAGTGGATCTCAACGATACGGTGAGTGAGTTGATCGAGAGTGTCACCGCTCAGAAGAAAACCAAACCGCCAGTGTAAGTCGAAGACGACATCGGCTGGCGGCATGGGTGAACCTGAGTGTTCTCTTGTCCAGTCAACTTGAGGATACATCAGGTTCACCCGGTTGTCCAACTATGCGTTTTACATCCGGTGTGTACCTATTAAAGGAAGCATGATGTCATCCTTGAATTTCCCGCCTATCGTTCACGCGGCGCAGAAAGACACGATTCAATCCGCAGCGCTGGCGTATGCCGCGCTGGGTTTGAGCATCATTCCGCTGGACGGCAAGCGTCCGGCGCTGAAAAGTTGGACACAGTACCAACGCGAACGGGCGGATGCACAGACGATCCGCGCATGGACGTTCGGCAATATCGGCATCGTCTGCGGTGCTGTGTCAGGAAATCTGGTCGTCCTCGATCTCGATGGGGCAGCGGGATATGCGGCCTTCGCCGTGACGTTTCCCGCACTGGCACAAACGTATACCGTTGCCAGCGGCGGAGGTGTGGGGCGGCATGTGTACTTCTATGCCGATCAACTGCCGCCGAGCGTGAAAGCGATGAATACGCCTATCGGTCATCTGGAGGTGTGTGGCGATGGGCGACAGGTGGTCGCGCCGCCGAGCATTCATCCGATCACGGGGAAGCCGTACCGCGTTGAGCAGCCCCTTGAGATTTTGCGTGTGTCAAATCTGGACGATCTGGTCGCGTGGGTGGAAGCCTTCAAGCCCCGACCGGAAACTCGCGCATGGCAGCCGCCGAAAATCAGCGCACCGACCGGGGATGCGCCGCTCAACCGCCGGGTGATTGATGAGATCAGCCGCGTGCTGATCGGGCAGGGCTTCAAGCCGCACGGTGAGTGGCTGCACGGTCGCTGCCTGTACCCGGAGCGGCACAAACATGGCGACCGGAATCCGTCCTTCGGGTTCAATACCGCCAGTGGCTATGGGCATTGTTACCTGTGCGGGACGATGCTGGCGAAGGAAGTCTGCGCTCGGTTGAACATCGATCTCATGCAGTTGGGCGGATTGGTGGAGAAACCCGAACCGCCGAAGATCACACGCCGCCGTGAACCGCCCGCTGATCCGCCACGTGATGAGTCGTCAGCGCCGCTGTTGAAACTGCCCGATTGGCTGGAGCGCTACATGGCATGGGCGGGCGCGACGGGCAACCAGACGCCGCTGATCTTCCACCAGTCCGCCGGGCTGTGGCTGCTGGCGACCGCCATCGGACGCAGACTATACGGCGAGTCACCTTGGGGGGTGCGGATTTATCCGAATCTGTACCTGATGTTGGTCGCCGGGACAACGTTCTATCGCAAATCGACTGCCTACAAGCTGGCGGAGAGCGTCGCCCGCGCCGCCATTCCGCACATGCTCATGCCAACACCCGGATCACCGGAGCGGTTTCAGGAGGCGCTGGCAGGGCGGATGCCGACGAACTTCGACAAACTGCCGAAAGCGCAGCAGGAGCGGCTCACGCGCGGACAGCCGTTCGCAGCACAGCGCGGACTGCTCAAAGATGAGGTGTCGGGGTTGTTCGGCGCGATCAACAAACGCGATTACATGGTCGGAATGAAAGACCTGCTCATGGAACTGTACGACTGTCCCGACTATTTCGACAAGGACACGCAGACCGGGCTAAATGTGGTCGAAAACGCCGCGTTCTCGATCCTTGGCGTTACCACGCCTGCCAGTTTGGGCAGCGCCATCAGCGCGGGCGATTGGGACAACGGCTTACTCGTCCGCTTCGCGTTGCTCATGCCGGAACCGGACTACGCCGAACGTTCCGCCTCGCTAGTGTATCAGCCTGCACCCGCTGACCTGATCGACGATCTGCGCCAGCTTCACGAGCGACTGCCCGCGCCGGAAATGACTGAGATGGGTTGGAGCGCGCCGGGTGCGTTGCGTCTGAACGTCGAGTGTTGGGCAGAGTGCCAGCGTTACGGCGATGAACTGCGCCGCTTGTGCGATCCGCGCCGGGAGGTCGAACTGGATGAACGGCTGAAGGGGGTGTACGGACGCATGCACGTGCAGGCGTTCAAGCTGGCAGCATTGTTTGCTGCGCTCGATTGGCTCAAGACGGACGACGACACCCCGACGGTCACGGTGGAACATTGGAATGCGACGCAGGCGATCTGCGACGGCTGGCGCACGAGCGCACACCGTTTGTTGGAGCAGCTCGACAAGAGTGGGGAGGCGACCTTGGAACGCCGTCAGCAGGATCGGATGCTGACGCTGATCCGGGTAAAAGGAAGCGCAGGTTGCGAGTTGCGCGACCTGTACCGCCAAATGCACATCACCGCCAAACTTGGACGGCATATCGCTCAGGAACTCGTCCGTGCGGGATTGGTGGTACAAGTCAACATTGATGGGGCGGAAGGCTATGCCGTCATCGAATCGATCCAACACGCATGATTTTGTGACTGGCGCGACATTTGTGACTCGTGACTCTGTGACACGGCAGATTTGTCACGGAGTCACAGTGTCACAGTGTCACGTTTGTCACCAGAATGGGGAGCAGCAAGTGAACCACACACAGCGAGTTGCTCATGTCGCCCGGCAGCGGCGCAGCTTAACCAAAGCGGTTGTCCGCGAATCGGTCGAGCGGTATCTAGAGGCACTGGCAGAGGAGATCGCCAGCGGAGAATGGGTCGATATTCCCTACGTCGGCAAAATTCAGGTTGTCCGCGAAGAGGGAAAAGGGTATGTGACAACAATTACCGCCGATGGGACTCGTCAGCATCGCAAGGTGCGTCTGCGATTGCGGACGAAAGTCAGATTGTACGAGCAGTTCAAGCGGCGGTGCAGGGCAGATAAGTGACGCAAAATATGATGTGCCCCGTAAATCGGACAGTAAAATAGCGCTGTTATCAGTGGATCGGAAGCGCTATGAGAAACACATACAGCCCAGAATTCAAACAGTCAGGTGGCAGCCGCGCATGGACTGCATCCGAACTTAGTCAGCCAGTGGCGTGACCAAGCGCTGGCAGGGATGACCAGCCTGTTCAGTCGGGCGAAGGAAGACGACTGGGCAGCGAAAGAAGCGGCGCACGAACAGGAAAAACACGAACTCTACGTCGAGATTGGCCGCTTGACGCCCCAGTTGATCTGGCTGAAAAAAACTGGCACGTTCGCTTGGTTGGGACGAGCGAATGATGTTGCTGGAACGAGAGGGAGCAGAGGTGAGTGTCGTGGTGCAGTGCAAACTGTTGAGCCTCCATCGGTCGGCCGTGTACTACACCCCGCGCCCAGCGGACGCACACACCCTACTCTTCCGGCGGCGGATCGACGAAATCTACACCGCGGCTCCCTTCTACGGTATCCGCAAGATCACGGCGTAGCTGAACGCCGAAGGGCAGCATGTCAACCACAAGGCGGTCGCCCGCCACATGCAGGTCATGGGACTGCGGGCAATCTATCCCGGCCCTAACAGCAACACGCCATCTACCCGTATCTGCTGCGCGGGATGACGATTGTGCAGCCCAACCAGATGTGGGGCGTGGACATCACCTACATCCGCTTGCACTCTGGCTGGATGTACCTGTTCGCCGTGATGTCCCGTTCGCGCTCGATCTGGGCGATGCTCCGCTTGCCTTCCGCAGCCATCGCCAGCACCTCACGCTTGAACTCGTCG
>JACSRG010000689.1 GCA_014879865.1 Anaerolinea sp. | reverse complement strand
GGTGATCAGCCCGCCGCATTTTCCTACTGCCTAACCAGCGTGTTCGAATGCTCCGCTAGACTGCCGGACTTCCAGCACTGCGGGCAAAAGCAAGTGCTCATGTTCTAGTGGCTGCTCTTCGATCAATCTGATTAACATCTCTGTCGCCGTTTCTCCAAGCAAGCTGATCGGCTGGCGCATGGTCGTTAGTGGAGGATTCGAGGTTTCGGCAAACGGCATCCCGTCGAAGCCCACGACACCGATGTCGTGCGGTACGCGCAGTCCGGTATCAGCTATCGCCCGCAGCGCTCCCAACGCCATCACATCGCTCGTACAGAAAACGGCGTCTACCCCTCGCGTGATCAGCGTTTGCATCGCGCTGTAGCTCTTGACCTCTTCGTAGTCGCCCGCAACGATTAGCGCTTCCTCAATCGGCATTCCTGCTTCTTCCAGCGCGTCTTTGTACCCCTGTAGGCGATGCTGCGCCGCGCCCATGTTCATCATCCCGGTGATGATCCCGATTCGCTGGTGCTTGAGCGCGATCAAGTGCCGCACGGCGTCGCACGCGGCAGACCGGTTATCCACATCCACATAATGGGTAATTCCCTTCTGTGCCGGACCGATCAAGACGTACGGAAACCCCGCGTTGCGCAGCCGCTTGACCAACGGATCGTTGTCCACAACCGACGCGATCAACACGCCGTCGAAGAAGCTGTTACTCAAGATGCGCTCGGAAAAGCGTTCTTCTTCCTCGGCATTATCCCCGATCCACAACATGAGCGCATAGTCGCGCTGCGCCGCCGCCGTCGTGATGCTCTGGAGGAGCATCGGGAAATACGGGTCGGTGAACGTCGCCGCAAGCGGCTGCGGGATGACGACACTCAACACGCGGGTATGCTGGGTCACCAGCGCGCGCGCCGCCTTGTTGGGGCGGAAATTCACCTCGCGGATAATTTCCATGACCCGCTCACGTGTTTTCTCGTTGACGTTCGGCTGGTTGTTGATCACCCGTGAGACGGTGGATTTTGATACGCCTGCTAGCTTTGCAATGTCTTCTAAACCATTTTTCATGATGTTCTATCCAGACCCCAAATTATCACTAAATATAACCTGTAATTGGGAACGGTGCCAACTTTTTGTGCGGACTGAAATTATGGGATCGACTCTTCCCCATTCAACGGAAAGCGCAGATAATAAAGTGATCAAAGGATGATGGATTAGCCCGATGACATGGACTCCGTTTTCCGGCGTCAACGCCGGTTACGTTACTGAGCTATACGAACGTTACCTCCAAGACCCGAACTCGGTCGATGCGGCGACACGCCGCATCTTCGAGCAGTGGTCACCGCCTGATTATCTAGCACCGACGAACGGTCATGCCCCTGTTGCTGACCTGCCCGATGTCAGCAAGATCGCAGCGGCGGTCAAGTATGCGCAAGCGATCCGTGAATACGGACACCTCGGCGCGCAGCTTGATCCGCTTGGCGCTCCGCCGCTCGGCGATCCGTCGTTGGACATGGCGACCTACGGATTGACCGAAGCCGACCTGCGTCGCTTACCATCGAGCTTGGTCGGCGGGGCAGTTGCCGCGCAGACTGCTAACGCACTTGAAGCAACACAGGCGCTCCGTGCGATCTATTCGGGCAGCATCGGCTTCGACTTTGACCACATTCACCGCCCCGAAGAACGCGAATGGCTGCGCGAGAGTGTCGAATCCGGTCGGTTCTCGGTCGAGCAGCAGCCCGTCGATGGCGAAGCGCTGCTTCAACGGCTGACCGAGGTCGAAGTCTTCGAGCGCTTCATTCACCGCATTTTTCCCGGCAAGCACCGCTTCAGCATCGAAGGCTTGGACGTCATGGTGCCCATGCTGGACGAGATGATCGCGCTGCTGGCGGAAGCCGGCGAGACGAATATCCTGATCGGCATGGCGCATCGTGGACGCTTAAATGTCCTCACGCATACGCTCGGCAAGCCCTACGCCCAGATTTTCGCCGAGTTCAAAGACCCGGTGCGCAAACAACGCTACAGCGACGACACAGGCTGGATGGGTGACGTGAAGTATCATATGGGCGGACGCCGCGCAATCAAGAACGGTTCGCCCGTCGAGTCGGTTGTGACGCTGGCTCCCAATCCCAGCCATCTCGAATTCGTCAATCCGGTCGTCGAGGGCATGGCGCGCGCCGCCGGAACCGATGTCAGTCAGCGCGGCGCGCCCACGTTTGACCCGGCGATGACGCAGCCCATTCTCATTCACGGCGATGCCGCTTTCCCCGGTCAGGGGATCGTCGCCGAAACGCTCAACCTGTCGCAGCTTCCCGGCTATTGGACGGGCGGTACGCTGCACATCATCACCAACAACCAGTTAGGCTTTACAACCAACCCGGTAGATGCGCGCAGCACCCTGTACGCCAGCGACCTCGCCAAAGGCTTCAAAATCCCGGTGCTGCACGTCAACGCCGACGATGCCGAAGCCTGCATCGAAGCGGCGCGGATCGCCTTCGCCTACCTGATGGAATTCGAGCGCGATTTCGTGATCGACCTGATCGGCTACCGCCGGTGGGGTCACAACGAAGGCGACGAGCCGAACTTCACGCAGCCCCTGATGTATGCCAAGATCAAGGAGCACCCAACGGTGCGTCAGTTGTGGGCGGACACGCTCGTCAAACGCAGCGTGATCCCCGCCGGGAAAGCCGACGATCTCGTCAAGGAGCAGAGTCTGCGCTTACAGCAGGTCTTGGAAGGCTTAGACCCCGAACGCGACTTGATCGAATCCCGCGCGACGCCGCCCGTCCCGAAGACCGCGCGCCGAGTCGTGACCGCGATCCCGGTCGAACGCCTGCACGAACTCAATCGGGCGCTGCTCACGCTGCCCGCCGACTTTAATGTACATCCCAAGCTGGCGCAGGCGATGCAGAAGCGGCGCGATGCGGTCGAGAAGCTGGACGAGCGCGTGATCGACTGGGCGACCGCCGAGGATTTGGCAGTCGCCAGTGTCCTCGAAGACGGGATCGCCGTCCGCTTGACCGGTCAGGATGTCGAGCGCGGCACGTACAGTCAGCGCCACGCCGTACTCCGCGATCAATCCAGCGGAATGCCGTTCACCCCGCTGCAAGCGCTGCCGCAGGCAAAAGCCAGCTACGAGATTTACAACAGCCCCCTGTCCGAAAGCGCCGCGCTTGGCTTCGAATACGGCTACAATGTCCATGCGCCGCGCCGCTTGGTCATGTGGGAAGCGCAGTACGGTGATTTCGACAATGGCGCGCAGGTCATCATCGACGAATTCATCGTCTCCGCTCGCGCCAAATTCGGTTTGACGCCCTCGCTCGTGCTGCTGCTTCCGCATGGCTACGAAGGCGCAGGTCCCGACCACAGCAGCGCCCGCATTGAACGCTTCTTACAGTTGACCGCCGACATCAACATGCGCGTCGCCAACCCGACGACGCCCGCGCAGTATTTCCATCTGCTGCGGCGGCAGGCGCTGCTGCTGGAAAGCGATCCGCTGCCATTGATTGTCATGACGCCCAAAAGTCTGCTGCGCCACCCGCTGGTGATCTCGTCGCTCAAGGAATTGGCGGAGGGTCAGTGGCAGCCGGTCATCGACGACAGCACCGTTGATCCGGCGGGGGTTCAGCGCGTGATCCTGTGCAGCGGCAAAGTCTATGTCGATCTGGTCGCCAGCAAACTACGCGCCGATCACCCCGAAGTCGCGCTGATTCGCGTCGAGCAGCTTTACCCCTTCCCTGCCGAAGACCTCGCGCCCCTGCTTGAGCGCTACACGAACGCGCAAGAGGTCGTGTGGCTGCAAGAAGAACCGGAAAACATGGGCGCATGGGAATTTGCCCGCCCGCTGCTCGGTGAACTGACGGACAAGCCCGTCAAGTACTTCGGGCGTCCGCGCAATTCCAGCCCGGCAGAAGGGTCGGCGACCCGGCACAAGATCAACCAAGAAGCGCTGATCGCGCAAGCCTTCAGCGTGAGTGTTATCGAGCAGATTGCGGATATTGTCGTCAGATGAGGATCGATCATGGCATTTGAAATCAAAGTCCCTGACCTTGGGGAGTCGGTCGTCGAAGCGACCGTTGCTCGCTGGCTGAAAAACGAAGGCGATCCGGTTGCGGTGGGCGAAGCGGTCGTCGTGCTGCAAACGGACAAGGTTGATCTGGAAGTCGGCGCGGAGAAAAGCGGCGTGTTGAGCA
>JACSRG010000516.1 GCA_014879865.1 Anaerolinea sp. | reverse complement strand
GTGCTGCTGCTCGTCTCGCCGATCTTCTTCCTACGGCACACGTCGCCCGTGCTGATCCACTACCAGTTAATCGCCTTACCCGCCATCGCGCTGATCGCCGGGGCGTCGGTGCGGGTCGCGCGGCGGCTGATGCTCCCGCTCGTGCTCGTCCTCGCCGCAATCTGGGTCGGGCAGGTTGTGCCGACGCTGACGACCGTTTCGACCGAACGCCCGCCCAACAGCGCGCTGTCGAGCATCCTCGACGAGTCGCGGACAGTCGCCTACGCCGCCGATCCGCCGATCCTGCTCTTCACGCACGGCGACGATCCGGCGTTGAGCGGCGAAGTCGCGGTATTCGAAACGCTGCTGTGGGATCGCCCGCATCGTGTGATCAACGGCGATGTGCTGCTGATTCTGCCGCCGCAGCCCGCCACACTGATCGCCACCCTCGCGCCGTTCCAGATGTGGGAAGAACTCGAAGCGGCAGGCTTGGCGCTCGACGTGCGCGAGTATCCGCGCCGCACCCCCGCGCTGCCGTTCGTGACGGCGGCGTATGACGGCGTGACCGATCCGCAGGGCTTCACGTTGATCGATCCGGTGACGTTCGCCGACGGCACGACGCTCGAAGGCTACCGTGTCCGCTGGGTCGGGGAGCGCTTCCGTGTTTCGACGCTCTGGCGTGTGACCGGGGAACTCCCCGATGCGACCGTGCAGCAGTTCAATCACCTGCGCACGGCAGAGACGCTCGACGGCGAGCCGTTCATGGGGTCGGATGTGCCGCTGTCGCTGCATACGTGGCGGCTTGGCGACCGCGTGATCGTCATGGCGGACTTCTTCGACGTGCCGCCGGGGGAAGGGTATACACTCGATGTGGGGCATTACAGGCTGGCGGATTTCGCCCGCATTCCCCGCGTCGATGGGGATACGTTCGTGCGGGTAGAGGTGGTCGTACCTCCTCCGTAATTGGAGGCATGAGGGTGTTGAAAAAGCCGCATTTTTGACCCCACCCCCGAATTCGGGGGAAGGTTGGGAAGGGGGTGAAGTTTTTCAACAAGCTCATGCCTCGTCCCTACAAAAACTCAACCAAATTGGGGTAGGTCAACATAAGCGAAAGGTAGGTTTTCAATGTCACTCATCGACACCGCCCGCGCGCCGATCTGGATCGCGGATGGGCGGCAGGCAGATCAGCCGGTCGTGCTGCTGGTACATGGCGCGACCGGGTCACGGCTCGACTGGTCAGGCGAAATGCGTCATCTGCGCGCGGGCGTGATCACCGTCGATCTGCCCGGTCACGGCAAAAGCCCCGCGCCGGGACGTACCAGCGTCGGCGACTACGCCGCCGATCTGATCGCGCTGTTGGACGCGCTCAAGCTCGACAAGGCGGTGATCATCGGTCACAGTATGGGCGGCGCAATCGCGCTGCAACTGGCGCTCGACCATGCCGACCGTGTGCGCGGTATCGGTTTGATCGGCACGGGGGCACGTCTGCCTGTTCACCCGGACATCCTCAACAACGCACTGACCGATCAAGCGGCGGCGGCGCGCCTGATTTCAAACTGGTTCTGGGGCGAAGGTGCGACCGATGCGCAGCGTGAGGCGAGCTTCGCCGGGGTGATGCAGACGCCGCCGGAGATCATGCACGGGGATTTCCTGAGCTGCGTTGGCTTCGACGTGCGCGCACGCTTGGGCGAAATCCGCGTTCCGGCGCTGATCGTCGCCGGAGAGCAGGACAAGATGATGCCGCTCAAGTTCAGCCACCTGCTGCACGACAACATCGCCGGATCGACGCTGGTGATCGTGCCGAACGCCGGGCATAAGCTGATCATCGAACAGCCGCAGGTCGTCGCGGATGCGGTGCAAACTTGGCTGGATCAACTGCCGTAAATGGGGGATCAAAAACTTGAAATTCGGTTGATTTTCGGCTAAAATTAGAACACTTGTTTAGTTTGAAAAGGCGGTTGTTTACGATGATCACGCCTGTGCTGCGCGTCCACGATGTCGATCTCAGCTTGCGATTTTACACCCATGTGCTTGGCTTCAAGGGGGAAGGCGGTCTGCCGGGAATCGACGGTAAATCGGTCTATGCCGAGGCGTATCTGGGCGATGCCCGTGTGATGTTTGCCCGCCGTCCTCCGGTCAGCATTGGGAACATTTGCGCGGCGGAGCTCTATATCCAACTGAACACGGGGATCGATGAGCTGTATCGCCGCCTGCGGGCGCGCGAAGTCCCGATCTGCCACGATCTGCACGAGGAAATCTGGGGCGATCAGGCGTTCACGATTGTCGATCTGGATGGTAACCGCATCAGCTTCGCGCAGCGCATCACGTATGCTGCGCAACCAGCGGCACAGCCAGCGGCGCAACCAGCGGCGCAACCACCGGCGCTGCCGGTCAAGCTCCAGCAGATCGCGTAGGTTCTCGAAAGAAATCGAAAGCCCCTCACCCCGAATTCGGGGAGGGGTCAAAACCGTGACTTTTTAGACAAGCTCATGTGAACTTAGGAATCAAAAAGGGCAGCCAACTTTGGACGAAGTACGGGCTGCCCTTTTTGTTAGAAGGCGGGTGCTGGTAGACCACCTGCGCTAGCAGGCGCTCTCTCTGACCAGCGTCCCGGTGTGACGCGACGTTTCACGTTCACTGTAGCGTGCTTGCAGCGCCGCGCCGAAGTTCTCCAGCCGCTTGCCCACGCTGATCAGTGCCGATTGATAGATATTGATCCGTCCGCGCTGTCCCGCAAAGGCTTCGCGGATCAGGAGCGCCCGTTCTAGGCGCGCTGCTTGGGCGCGCTGCTGATGTTCGATCTGTGTGCTTGCATACAAATCTAACTGGTACATGGTCAACTCGCTCCTCTGTACTACTACTTACTGTCGTGACAAAAAGTTCGTCAAGGCGCGCAATGTATCCATTACGCGGTCGGTATTCAGGCTGTAGAACTTCGCGACTTCGCGCCGCCGCTCGATGATGTAACCCGTCGCGCGAAGCTGGCTGAGATGGCGCGAAACCGTCGATTGGCTGACGCCCAAGCGCTCGATCAACTCTTGCGCGCCCAACTCGTCATGCTGAGTCAGCAGTTCCAAGATTTGCAGGCGCGTGTCATCCGCAAGCGCGTTCAAGCGGATGAGCAGGTCGGCGCGGCTGAACTCGGACTGCGCCGGGGACTGCGCACCGCGCGGCAGTCGCGCCCCGTAGGTGATCACCAGTTCATCGCGCTGGCGAAACAGCGAGATGTAGGGACCCATGTGCGGATTCGGCACGAACAGCGCCTTTTCGAAGCTGCCCTTATGCTCGATCAGCTCGCTCAGGTCGCGGTTGGTGACGATGCGCGCTGCCTCGACCAGCGTTTTGCTGCTAAAATCCAGCCGCGTGAACGCATTGAGGGACTCGTTGAGCTTGGGAAGCTGCCGCTCCCACTCGGTGCGCAGATGGGTTTCCCACATGTAGCGCAGATGCTCCCCGACGACGCGCTGCACCTCTGCCGGATTCTGCGCCAGATCGAACGCCGTGCCGAACAACTCATCCTCTTCAACTTCTTCCAGCTTGTTCAAGAAGTTGATGTACGCCGCGCGGTCGTTCAACAGCGCAGAGTATTTCACCCGCCCGCCGACCCGTTCCGCGTGTTCCGGGTACAGGTCAAACATGCGGTCAAAATCGGCATCGATCAACTCAAACACGCGCTGCGGCGGCATTTGCTCGATGGCATCAATCAGCGCCGGAAAACCGCCCGGCGGTAGTTCGGGCACAAGGATGCTTGGCTCGAAGATCATGAAGACCAGCCGGTTTGTGAACAGACGCTCCGCCGGGAGCGCTGCCGCCGTCCCCGTGACCCAGTCGTGCAAGCCCGACAAGCGCTCAATGTCATTGAGCAACCGCAGACTTTGCAGCGCATTCGCCGCCGGTTCGAGCGCGAACCGGACATTCACGAGCGCAGGTGCGAGGACGAAGTCGTTAGCCATAAGCTGATCCTACTGGTTTATCCACTCTATGCACATTATGCACCGAATTGCATAATCTGATATTCAGTTTATGCATTTTCGCGCATAATGTCAAGAGGGCAATTTTGGGACTTGAAAAACAGGTTAAGGAGCGGGTATACTTTCACCCATCTGCGGGCAGTTAGCTCAATTGGCAGAGCACTCCTTTGACGTGGGAGTGGTTAGAGGTTCGAGTCCTCTACTGCCCACAATCTAGGACACCACTCGAACACCCGGCAACGTCACCGGGTGT
>JACSRG010000685.1 GCA_014879865.1 Anaerolinea sp. | reverse complement strand
GACGCTGGACGAAGCGATTGCGCGCATTCAGGAAGACGTGGATACCGCGCTGGCTGCTGCTGCTGGCAGCTAGTCGCAGCATATCACCCTAAAGAACATGGGACAGGGCGGAAGTAGTTTCGCCCTGTCCCACTATGGCACCAGTTAGGATACCTGATATGGCTTCAAGCTCACCGCCACTGGCGGGTACCCCTTACAAGCGACGTGGTTTTACCCTGCAAAGGCTGTTCGAGCCAGTCGGACGGCTGTTTGGCGCGATCTACAAGTTCTTAATAGATGTGGTTGATTTCATCATGCACCCGCTCCAGAACGTGCTTGGGGTACGGGGTATGGCTTATGTCTTTGTGCTGCCAAACTTATTGATTTTTGGTATTTTTATCCTCCTGCCGATGCTGCTCAACTTCTATTACGCGTTTACGGGGGGAACGCGGTTGTTTCCGCAGGATCGCCCGTTCGTTGGCTTCGAGAACCTACAGACGCTGTTTACGTGCGGCAACTTCCTCGACCCGAATACGTGCGACGCCGATATTTTCTGGCGGGCGGTGCAGAATACGGGCGGTTACGTCGTCCTGCAAGTTTCGACCATGATCGTGCTGTCGCTCGTGTCGGCGCTGGCGCTCAATCGCAATATCGCCGGACGCGGATTCTTCCGCAGCGCGTTTTTCTATCCCGTGCTGCTGTCGCCCGTCGTGGTGGCGCTGATCTGGAAATGGATTTTGCAGCAGGATGGGCTGCTCAACGCGCTGATCGTCAGCCTCGGCTATGAGCGCATCGGCTTCCTGCTCAATCCGCAGTGGGCGCAGTTCTGGGCGATTATCATCAGTGTGTGGGCGCAAATGGGCTTCTATACGCTGATCTTGCTGGCGGGCTTGCAGTCGATCCCCGGCGAACTCTACGAAGCCGCCTCGATTGACGGCGCGAACCCGCTGCAATCCTTCCAGAGTATCACGCTGCCCCTGCTCATGCCGACGCTTTTCGTCGTGATCGTCCTGTCGCTGATCCGCGCGGTGCAGGTCTTCGACCAAGTCTTCGCGTTCACGGGCGGCGGTCCCGGCACGGCGACCACCTACATGGTGCAGTTCATCTACGAAACCGGGCTTTCCAGCCAGAGCAACCAGTATGGTCTGGCGTCGGCGGCGTCGCTGGTGATGGCGGCGTTCCTGCTGCTGCTGACGGCATTCCAACTCCGGCTTGGGCGTACGAGCGACATTTCTTAGGAGGCAGGTCATGCGCATGGTACTGGATTTCCTCACCAATACGCGCGGGCGCAAGCGCCTGCATGTCAGCGATGTGATCACCTACCTGTTCCTCCTGTGCGGCACGCTGCTGATGTTTGGACCTGTCATCTGGCTCGTGATGTCGTCGTTCAAGCCGCAGTCGGAGTTGTTCCATTTCCCGCCGCGCTTTCTCCCTTACCGACAAGAGACTGCCGTCGTGCCGGGCTACGACGAACCGCTGCAACTCTTTGAAGTAACATTGGAAGATGGCACGACGCGCGAATTGGCGCAGGTGCGGCGCGTCGGGATCGAGGCGCAAATGGTTGACCCGGTGAATCCCGGCGAAATCATCCGTGTGAACATCAACCAGCGCACGCCCGTCGAAGAAGTCTACTTTGGTCTGGAGAATTACCAAGAAGGCATCACGCGCTTCAACTTCTGGACGTATTTGCGCAACAGCGTCATCGTTACGGCAGTTGCCACCGTTGTAACTCTGCTGGTCAACAGTATGGCGGCGTTCGCGTTGAGCAAGTACCAGTTTCGCGGACGCGATGCAATCCTATTCATCACGATCTCGACGTTGATGGTGCCGCTCTCGGTCATCCTTGTGCCCGTCTTCTTGGTGATTAGCGAGGTGGGATGGATCAACAATCTGCTCGGCGTGATCGTCCCGGCGGCGGCGACCCCGACAGGGGTGTTCCTGCTGCGCCAGTACATGCTAACGATCCCCGATGAACTGCTCGACTCGGCACGCATCGACGGTGCGAGCGAGTGGCGCATCTACCTACAGATTATTCTGCCGCTGGCGCGTCCGGCGCTGGCAGTGCTGGCAATCTTCTCGATCATGTGGCGCTGGAATGATTTCCTATGGCCCCTCGTCGTGCTTAGCCGGAACGAATTGTTCACGCTGCAAGTCGGCTTGAACTCGTTCCAAGGCGAATTGAATGTGCAGTGGAATCTGATTCTGGCGATGACTGTGTTGACTTTGCTGCCGATCACGTTCGTGTTCGCACTTTTGCAGCGCTATATCACCAGCGGCATCGCCACAACGGGTATGAAATAAGGAGCAATCAGCGTGAAGTTCTTTCTAGACAGCGCGATCACCGACGAAATCCGGTATGCGCTTGACATGTGGGACATCGACGGCGTGACGACGAATCCGCGTCATGTGCAGGCGTCGGGTAAACCGTTTATGCGCGTCATTCAGGAGATCGGGGAAATGTTCGCCGGAACGGACAAAACCGTTTCGGTGCAGACCAACCCGCACAAGCACAACGACTATCAGGCGATTGTCGAGGAGGGGCGCAAGCTGGCGAAATTGTCACCGAATTTCGTCATCAAGATGCCTTGCACCGAAGGTGGTTACAAAGCCTGCAAAGTCCTCAAAGCCGAAGGCATTCGTTCTAACCTGACGCTGTGCTTCTCGGCGGCGCAGGGCTTACAGGCGATGCGCATGGGCGCGCATTACGTCTCGCCGTTCGTCGGTTGGAAAGAGGGCAACGGCGAAGATACCGACCAGTTCATCGAAGACTTGGTGAGCATCCGCGAGAACTTCGACTACGAGACACAAATCCTCGTCGCTGCCGTACGCAACGGGCGGCAGATCGCGTTCGCGGCGGCAGTTGGCGCGGATATCGTCACCGCCAGCTTCGACGTGTTCAAAGAGTCGTTTCTGCACCCCTACACCGATCTCGGTTTGGGACGCTTCCAAGGCTTCTGGGACAAAACCCCTTACGAATAAATCCACACACGCACTCTGTCCCCTCCCATGCTTCGGGAGGGGAACTATTCAAGTCATTTCAGAGGAAACAACATGTCAGTCAAACCACTCAAAATCGTGATGATCGGCGCAGGGAGCGCCATCTTCGGACTCGGCGCGCTTGCCCGCATCATCGGGTCGCCCCGGCTGCGCGGCGCTGAACTCGCGCTGGTAGATATCGACGAGCACGGCTTGCAGACCATGACCGCGCTCGCGCACAAAATGAACGCCGCGTGGGACGCGGGCATGACGATCACCAGCTCGACCGAGCGCACGGAAGTTATGCCGGGCGCGGACTTCGTGATCGTGTCGATTCAGGTCGGTCAGCGTGAAACCGTGTGGGAGATGGATTGGCAAATCCCGCTGCGGCACGGCGTGCGCCAACCGTATGCGGAGAACGGCGGTCCCGGCGCGTTCTCGCATACCGCGCGCAACCTCCCGGTGATCGTGGACATCGCCCGCGATATGGAACGGTTGTGCCCAGATGCGTGGTACTTCAACCTGACCAACCCGCTCATCCGCTTGAGCTACGCGGTACATCGCTATACCAACGTCAAAATCCTCGGCTTATGCCACCAACTGCTGTGGGGCTACGCGATGGCGGCAGCGATCCTCGGCGACCGGTGGGACATCCCGATCCCGGAACACTTCCACGTCCACACCGACGCCGCGAATATGCCGAGTTTTATCCCGGTGGCGATGGCGGCGCTCCAGCACATCGACATCAAGGCGGCAGGGATCAATCACTTCTCATGGGTGTACGACATCCGCGACAAGCACACGGGCGAAGACCTCTACCCGCTGCTGCGTGAACGCTGGCTGAAGACCTACCGCAAGGACTTCGAGCCGCTGACCCGTGAAATCTTCGAGATTTTCGGCATGATGCCGACCGCGGGCGACAGTCACATGTGCGAGTACCTGAACGTCGTCAGCGATCCGCTCACCAAGCCGTGGGAGAAGTACGACCTCAAGCTGCAAAGCTGGGAAGGCAACCGCAAGCGCCGCGCCGAACGGTGGGAACTGGCGCATGCGATTGTTGATGGGCGGATGGATGTCAGCGTGCTCAAAGACCTGCGCCGTTTCTCGATCCTCGAAGAACCCGTACCGGAATTGATCGAGGCGATGGTCTATAACGATAACTTCTACGCACACCAGATGAATATCCCGAACACGGGCGGCTTGATCCCGAACTTGCCGACCGATGCGATTGTCGAAGTCCCGGCGGTGGTCTCCGGC
>JACSRG010000684.1 GCA_014879865.1 Anaerolinea sp. | reverse complement strand
GCACTGCTCGGCGTCAATGCCAGCCGCGCAAGCTGGCACACGGCAATGCTGCCCGCGCAGTTCCCGATTTTCAACCTCACGTCGGGGATCGCGCTGATGCTCGTATTCTTGGGCTTTTTCGGCATCGTGCAAAACGCCGATCAGCGTACTCGCTTGCTGCGCGTGCTGAGTCTGCTCATCGTCGCACTGCTGATCGTCAAAGCCTACTTCCTGTGGGTGGATTACTCGCAGGCACTCTACAGCGGTATTCCGCAAGCCGTCGAAGCCGTGAATCTCGTCTTATTTGGACCTTTCGGTTGGGCATTCTGGGTACTGCAAATCGGCGTCGGCATGGTCATTCCGATTATCGTGCTGATCCAGCCGAATCTGACGAAACGCGGGGTACTGGTCGGTTTCATCGGCGTGTTTGTGCTGATCGGGCTGGCAGTCGCGCGTACCAGCATCATCTTCCCGGCGCTTGCCATTCCTGAATTGGAAGGCTTAGCGACTGCCTTCACAGGTCCACATCTGAGTTTCAACTATGTCCCAAGCATTATGGAATGGTCAGTCACAGTCGGGGTTGTCGGGCTTTCGACACTCGCCTATCTCATTGGCTCTGACCTGCTGCCCTTCCTGAAGAATAAGACCGAGGTGGCGTAATGGACGAAAAACGCGATATGAAACAGCCGGAAAACTGCGGACTCTCCCGCCGCGATTTTCTGAAGACGAGCGCCATTGTCGGCGGAACCGCTTTTCTCGGCGCAGTGCCCGGTTTCAGCCAGATTCAAGCGGCACGGGCGCAGGCAGAAGAAGGTCAAGCCGCTTATCCACTGTCCGATCCGGCAAATCAGATTTACTCTGTCTGCTTGCAGTGCAATACGGGCTGCGGCATTAAGGTCAAACTGTTGGACGGTGTCGCCGCCAAGATCGAAGGCAACCCGTTCCACCCGATGACCATGTACCCGCACATCGACTACGCGACCCCCGCAACCGATGCGGGGACGATGGAAGGCGCGATCTGCCCGAAGGGACAAGCCGGTTTGCAGTCGGTCTACGATCCGTACCGCCTTGTCAGCGTCCTGAAACGTAAACCGGGGACGCCGCGCGGTGGTGGTCAGTGGGAGACGATCTCGTTTGAACAAGCGCTTGAAGAAGTCGTCGAAGGCGGCGATCTGTTTGGTGAAGGTGCGGTTCCCGGTCTGCGCGAATCATATGCGTTGACTGACCCCGATCTCGCGAAAGACATGGCTTCCGCGATCAAGGCGATTCAGGCGGAAAAAGATGCGGACGCTAAACGCGCGCTCATCACCGAGTTTCAAACGACGTTTGCCGACCACCTCGATCTGCTCATCGACCCGGAATACCCCGATCTAGGTCCGCGCAACAATCAATTTGTATTCGCGTGGGGGCGTCTCAAGGACGCGCGCAAGGATTTCATTTCGCGCTTTCTGACCGCCTATGGCACGACCAATGCACACGGGCATACGACCGTGTGTCAGGGCAGTCTATATTTCACCGGCAAAGCCATGTCCGAGCAGTTTACGGACGGTAAATGGACGGGCGGCGTCAAGTTCTACTGGCAGGGTGATGTAGGCAACAGCGAGTTCGTGATCTTCGTCGGCGCATCGCCGTTTGAAGGCAATTATGGTCCGCCGCTGCGCTCGCCGCGCATCACCACCAATCTGGTTGAGAACAATCTCAAGTTCGTCGTCGTCGATCCGCGCTTCTCCAAGACGGCATCGAAGGCATGGAAGTGGCTGCCTGCGAAACCGGGCACCGAAGGCGCAATGGCGCTGGCGCTCATTCGCTGGGTGATTGACAACGAACGCTATAACGCGCCGTATCTTTCCGCCGCCAACCGTGGCGCTGCCGATTTGCTCGGGCAAACGACATGGACTGAAGCCACATGGCTCGTCAAAGTCGATGAAAACGGCGTACCGGGCAAATTCCTACGCGCCAGTGAAATTGGACTGCGCGAAAAAGAAGTTCGCCCGCTCTCGACCGATGACACCAAGACCTACGAATTCGACTATTTCGTCGCGCTGGTCAATGGTGAACCCGTCCCGGTTGATCCGTATGCGCGTGAACCCGAAAACGCCGTGCGCGGTGATCTGCTGGTCGATAACGTGCAGTTGGGCGACTTCACCGTCAAATCTGGTCTGCAAATCATCGCCGACTCTGCACGGGAACACTCGATTGAGGAATGGGCGGAAGTCTGCGGCGTCGATGCGCATGTACTGGAAGAGATCGCCTTCGAATTCACCAATCACGGGCGGAAAGCCGTCGCCGACATCCATCGCGGAGTGAGCCAGCACACCAACGGCTTCTACAACGTGCTGGCGTGGTATACGCTCAACGCGCTGATCGGGAACTACGATCATGCGGGTGGTTTGATCAAAGCGAGTACCTACAGCGCGGTCGGAACGAAAGCCGGTCAGCCCTTCAAGATCGCTCAGAACAGCGGCGTGATCGTTCCGTTCGGCACGAGCATTATCCGCCACAACGAGAAATATGACGCGCATACGCTGTTCTTGCGTGATGGCTACCCGGCGAAGCGCAACTGGTATCCGCTGTCGAGCGACATCTATCAGGAGATCATCCCCTCCATCGGTGATGCTTACCCCTATGGCGTGAAGGCGCTCATGCTGTACATGGGATCGCCCGTCTACTCACTGCCTGCGGGGAACATGAACATCCCCATTCTGGCGGATCCGCAAAAGCTGCCGCTGTTCATTGCCATCGACCCCTTCATCGGCGAAACCAGCATGTTTGCCGACTACATCTTCCCCGACACCATGTATCTGGAGCGGTGGGAGTTTCACGGCAGCCACCCCAGCGTCGCCTTCAAGATTCAGCCCGTGCGTAATCCCGCGATTGCGCCGCTCGTGCCTGATGTGACCGTACTCGGTCGCGAAATGCCTATGTCATTGGAGGCTGTGCTGCTTGGCGTTGCCGAACGGCTTGGACTGCCCGGTTATGGCGCGGGTGGCTATGGCGATTACGGTGATTTCGCCCATCAGGACGATATGTATCTGCGGATGGTCGCCAACCTCGCTTTTGGCGAGAAAGAAGACGGATCGGGTGCCGTGCCGGATGCCGATGACGAGGAACTGCGCATTTTCCTCGAAGCGCGGCGTCACCTGCCCGCGAGTGTATTTGACGCGGCGCGGTGGGAAGCACTTTCGGGTGATCTCTGGCGCAAAGTCGTCTACGTGCTGAATCGCGGCGGACGTTTCCAAAACTACGCCAGCGGCTATACCGAAGGGGAGCTGCCCGAAGCCAGCGCCAACTATTTCGGTATCGATTTGACGCGAACGGCAAACCCCTATGCCACAATGGTCAATCTCTATCAGGAAAAGACCTACGATACCAAGAGCGCAATGACCGGCGAACACCTTTTCGGGTACGCGAAGTATCTGCCCGGTCCGTTTGCGGTGACCGGTGAACTCCTGACAGACGAAGCCGACGGTTTCGACCTGCGCATGATTACGCACCGCGAGATTATGCAGACCAAGAGCCGTACCTCTTCCAACTACTGGCTGCTGTCGCTGCTTCCCGAGAACGCGATCATCATGAATGAGGTGGATGCCGAAGCGCGCGGACTCATCGACGGCGATCAGGCGCGCATCACCTCGCCGACGAACCCGAACGGCGAATGGGACTTGATGAACGGCAATACCGTACCCTTGATTGGTCGCGTCAAAGTGACACAGGGCATTCGTCCCGGCGTGATCAGTTTTGCGCTTGGCTTCGGTCACTTCGCCTATGGCGGTGTCGATGTCACGATCAACGGCACCACTATCCCCGGTGATCAGCGCCGCATCAAGGGTATTCACGCCAATGCTGCCATGCGCGTCGATCCGTACCTCGGCAATACCACACTGGTCGATCCGGTCGGCGGCAGCGCGGTGTTCTACGATACGTTTGTGCGCGTCGAAAAAGTTTAGGTCAGCACATGGAGCAGGGAATTGCCCCTGCTGCTGAGCGAAATGAAACCCCTCTTCAGACGGTGTGTCTGAAGAGGGAATAGTGAGGCAGATGACATGGCGACTTTACTATCGCGATGCTGCTTGAATTTCCCCGCGCATGAGGTTTTCCACCCTACAAGACGATATCAAGCGCGAGAAACCGCGCAAAGATAAATCGGTGAAGCATGGGCAACGCGCAACAAAAAACGCCGGGGATGTTTCTCCCGGCGTTTACCCCGAACAATGTTCGAGTCACGTCCAACTAGGCTCCAC
>JACSRG010000436.1 GCA_014879865.1 Anaerolinea sp. | reverse complement strand
TTCGCCCCGGCAAACGTGAAATAGCCCTGCCAGTGAGTCAGGAACAGCGGCGGGTTCTCGCTCCCGAACCAATGGATGTAGGTCATGAACGGGATGTAGGTCAGAAACGCGACCAGCGCCGGGATCAGCAGGCGCAGCACGCGCTCGCGGACGTAACCACGCCCACCGCGCACATCCAGCGCGAACCACGTTGCCGCCCCCGCGATCAGGAACAGCAGCGGCATGTGCCAGATGTAGATGAATCCGGCGATCTTCAGCAGCACATCGCTCTGCACCGTGTCTTTGATATACACCACATACTGCCGACCGAGCGCGAAGATCAGCGCGGAGTGAAACGGCACGAGCAGCAGCACGCTAATCACACGCAGCCAATCCAGATCATGGCGGCGTATCTTTCGGGTTGTTGGACTGGACATCATGCGACCTCACGAATATAGTTTCTAAGACGATCTACGTGAGGGATCGACGTCTCACCCGCCGGGGATGACAAATGTCATAGGCGAACCCATGACATTCTGCGCAAACAGCTAGGCTGTTGGGGGTTCAAGGTCGCCGGAGAGATACGGAATCCCGTAGCCGACGATCAAGTGACCGGCTTCGCCTAACCCGCGTCCGAGTTCGGTTACATCACGGTACGTCCACCAGTGATCGACCGACGGCAGGATCGCCACGCCGAAGTCGCCGACGACCAGTTCGGAGAGGGTTTTACGCACGTAGCGCGGGTGCTGACTCGGCGCGCTGGCGCTCGGCTGATCGCTGCGCGTGAGCATCACCCGGAAGCTGGAAGGCTGCCCCGCCGCGAACGCGCCTTCCGGGTTGGTGATGTTCCCCTGTGCCAAAACCTGAAACTCGATGAAACCGTACAGCCCATCGTCCAGCGGCTTAGCGAAGCGAAATAGACCGCCCGCCCACTGCGTCGGACGGTCCTCCAATTGGTAGCCCGCCGCCGCGAATGCCTGCTCCACGACGGTCAGCAAGATCAGCTTGAAGTATTCCTGTGAAGTCTGAGACATGAAAAACCTTTGAACCGCAGAGAACGCAGAGAGCGCAGAGAGTGAGATCTGATTCTCTGCGTTCTTTGCGCTCTCTGCGGTTAGATTTGTTCTTTCAATGCTTCCACGCTGGTCACGGGCAGTTTGCAGGCGAAGTTACGGCAGACATACGCCGTCGGCTGACCGCCGCGCTGCACCCGGTAGCTCAACAGCGGGATCGCCGCCTCCCCTTCGACATCCGCCCGCGCCAGCGCCGTGATCACATTCGGGCGGTAGGGCTTCTGCACCGCGTCGATCAGGTCTTTCGCCGCCGCCGGTTCGCCGACCAGCGCCACCTCGACCACACCCGCCGCGAGCATCTCGACCGCGCTCAACGCCTCGCCGAACGCCTGCGGGAATTCGCGCAGCGCCGCCGTCAGCAGACTCAACGCTTTGCGCGCGGCGTCGTCGTAGTCACCGTTTCCGGTGTAGGCGACCAAGCGCAGCAGATCGCGGGCAAACATCGAACTACCCGCCGGAGTCGCGTTGTCTTGCAGAGCGCGCGGACGCGCGATCAGCGTTTCGCCCTCGTCGCTCGTATCGAAGAAACCGCCGTCGTCCGCGCGGAAGTGCGCCAGCACCGTGTCCGCCAGCCGCCGCGCCAGATCGAACCAGCTTTCGTCAAATGTCGTCTGGTACAGTTCGAGCAGCCCATCGATCAAATTGGCATAATCCTCAAGGTAGCCGGTGATCTTCGCCTGCCCATCGTTATACGTGCGCCACAGCCGATCCCCGTCCGCCAGCAGATTCTCCCGGAGGAACGTCGCATTGCGGAGCGCCGCCTCGCGGTAATCGGCGCGATCCAGCACCCGCGCCGCCTCGCTCAACGACGCTAGCGCCAGCCCGTTCCACGCGGTCAGGATTTTGTCGTCCAGCCCCGGCGAAACGCGCTGCGTCCGCGCGGCGTAGAGCGTATCCTTGATCGCTGTCAGCTTCGCCCGCAGATCGGGGACGCTCATGCCGAGTCGTTCCGCCACGACTGCGTCGTCGTTGGGCACGTACAGGATGTTGTGCCCCTCGAAGTTGCCGCGCGTGGTCACGCCCCAGTACTCGATGGCGATCCTGGCGTCGCCGCCGAGTCGTTCTTCGAGTTCGGCTTTGCTCCACACGAAGAACTTGCCCTCTTCGCCTTCGCTGTCGGCGTCGGTGGCGCTGTAAAAGCCGCCTTCCGGCGAGGTCATTTCGCGCAGCAGATAATCGTAGATTTCCTCGGCGATGGTGCGAAAGAATACATTACCGGTGATCTGGTAGGCGTGGAGATAGACGCGGCTCAACTGCGCGTTGTCGTAGAGCATCTTCTCGAAATGCGGCACGAGCCAGATCGCATCGACGCTGTAGCGGTGAAACCCGCCGCCCAACTGATCGTACATGCCGCCGCGCGCCATCTTTTCGAGCGTGAACGCCGCCATGTCGAGCGCCGCCTGTTCGCCAGTGCGGGCATAGTGGCGCAGCAGAAATTCGAGATTCATCGGCTGTGGGAACTTGGGCGCATCGCTGAAACCGCCCTGCATCTTGTCATACGACTGAGCGATCTTCTGAAACGCCGCCGTCAGCAGTTCCGGCGATAGATCGCTCGCCGCGCCGCCAATCGCCAGCTTCTCGCGGTTGAGCGATCCGGCGAGTTCGTCCGCCATTTTCTCCAACTGCGGGCGGCGGTTGCGGTAGGCGTCGATCACCGCCTCCATGACTTCCTGAAACGACGGCATCCCGTAGCGGGCTTCGCGCGGGAAGTACGTCCCGCCGTAGAACGGTTTGCCGTCCGGCGTGAGGAACACAGTCATGGGCCACCCGCCGTGCCGCGTCATCATCTGCACGGCTTGCATGTAAATGTCATCGACATCCGGGCGTTCTTCGCGATCCACCTTGATGTTGACGAACAGATCGTTCATGATTTTGGCGGTCGGCTCGTGCTCGAAACTCTCGTGCGCCATGACGTGACACCAGTGACACGCGCTGTAGCCCACGCTCAAGAGGATCGGCTTGTCTTCCGCCCGCGCCCGCTCGAAGGCTTCCGCGCCCCAAGGGTACCAATCGACCGGGTTCGCGGCGTGCTGCTTCAAATACGGACTCGTCTCATTCGCCAGTCTGTTCACAGATCAACTCCCAACTATAAACCTCAAAGAACGCAGAGGATACCACATGATCTCTGCGCCCTTTGCGGTTCAATTGTCTTGGCTTTTACCACTGGCTGACGGGAGGTGTTGCGTCGAGCGGGAGATCGACTTTCCAGAAGCCTTCCAGCCAATCGAGCAGCCGCCGCGAGACATCGCTCGTCAGGCGCACCGCCGCTTGGGCGTGGGTCGGCGAAAAAGCGAACAGGTTGGTGTAATGCTTCAGCGCCACGCCGATCAGGTAATCCCGCTGCCAGCGCGATTGATCCCACATAAAGGCGATCTCACCGCGCTCGGCGCGCATCTCTTGCAGCCATTGCAGCCGATCTTTGTCATTCAGCCCGTCGAGCGCGAAACGGAACGCCAGCATCGAATGAAGTGCAAACGTAAAGCAGACGGCTTTGGATGGCGGGTCGATTTCGACCGTCAGGCTGGCAGCGCCGTCAGGCGTCGCGATCATGGCATACGGAAAGCGCACCTCGCCTCCCGTCGTATGGAGATGGATCAGCGACATGACCGGCATCTGCGGAAAACGACTCGCCAGTTCACGATGGAAATCGCTGTCTGCGCGATAATACAGCTCCAGCAGCCACGGCGTGGGCTTCGCTTCCGGCGGAATCGTGCCGGGGATAGTCAAGCGTTCGCGTCCGCCTGCGCGGGTTGCAATGGTGAGATCGTCGGGCAGAAGACGCTTGTCGTCCTGCGTCATCGTATTTCATCCTTCACTTTACGTTCCGCAGATTATAAAGCAGGAACGGTAGCAATCCACCTATCTAAGTGGATAGACTCATGTACAGTTTTTACCTAGCTTCTTGGAGAGGTTCATCATGGCATACTTACTGGGTTTAGACATCAGTACCACCGGCGCGAAAGCCCTGCTGATCGACGAACGGGGGACGGTGATCGGGTCGCGCACCACGCCGCAGCCGATCAGCACGCCCAGACCACTGTGGAGCGAGCAGAATCCGGCGGACTGGTGGGAGGGCATCGCCGCGTCGATCCGCGCTGTCTTGGAAGCGACCGGCGTGAGCGGCAGTGCGATCCGCGCCGTCGGCTTGACCGGACAAATGCACGGATTGGTGCTGCTCGATGCAGACGGCAATGTCCTGCGTCCGTCGATCCTCTGGAACGATCAGCGCACGCAGGCACAGTGTGACGAGATTACGCAGCGGGTCGGCTTTGAGCGGCTGATCAAGCTCACCGGCAATCGCGCACTGACCGGCTTCACCGCGCCGAAAATCCTGTGGGTGCGCGAGAACGAGCCGGAAACCTATTCCCTCGCATCGCACATCCTGCTGCCGAAAGACTACATCCGCTTGATGCTCACGGGCGAGTACGCGATGGATATGGCAGAGGCGTCCGGCACGCTGCTGCTCGACGTGGCGAACCGCCGCTGGTCAAGCGAAGTCGTGGACGCGCTCGACATCCCGTCGGCATGGCTGCCGCAGTTGTGCGAAGGCACGGATGTCACCGGCACAGTCACACCCGAAGCAGCAGCGCTGACCGGACTGGCGGCGGGTACGCCCGTCGTGGGCGGCGGCGGTGATCAGGCGGCGGGCGCGGTCGGCGTCGGCGCAATCGATCCCGGCGTGATCTCGCTGGTCGTGGGTACATCGGGCGTGGTCTTTGCCCCGCTCAGCGCCTACAGCTACGAGCCGCAGGGTCGCCTGCACGCCTTCTGCCATTCCGTGCCGGGACGCTGGCACTTCATGGGCGTCACCTTGAGTGCGGCGGGCAGTTTGCAGTGGTATCACGATACGCTGGCGAATGACATCTCGTTTGACGATCTGCTCGCGCCTGCCGCCGATATTCCTCCCGGCAGCGATGGCTTGCTCTTCCTGCCCTACCTCAGCGGCGAACGCACCCCGCATCCCGATCCGCTGGCGCGCGGCGCATTCGTCGGCTTGACGACCCGCCACACCCGCGCTCACCTCACCCGCGCCGTGCTCGAAGGCGTCGCCTTCAGTCTGCGCGACTGCTTCGGCTTGATGGAAAACGCGAATCTTCCGGCAGATTTGCAGGTGCGCGTCAGCGGCGGCGGCGCGAAAAGCCCGATCTGGCGGCAAATTCTCGCCGACGTGCTCGGATCGACGCTGGTCACGACCAACTCGACCGAAGGTGCGGCGTACGGCGCGGCGCTCTTGGCGGCAGTCGGCGCAGGGATTTATCCGGATGTGGCAACGGCAGCCGCGACCGCGATCAAAACCGGCGACGCGGTAAGTCCCGGCGCAAATTCCCCCGACTATTCGGGTATTTACGCGAACTATCGCGCACTCTATCCCGCGCTAAAAGAAATATTTACGCGGCTCTAATACTGGGGGGGTAACATTGCCTGAAATGCGAGTATTGAAGGATAACCGATGTTTCTCCCCCCCAACCGCGATAAACAACCGGATGGGAAACCGGACGATAAGAAGCCAACACCGCCCCGTTTCCCATCTCCCAATTGGATTTGGCTGGTTTTTCTCGGACTCCTGCTGTTCTGGGCAGTCGTCCAAGCGCCGAATATGTTGAATGCAGGCACAAGCCAGCCCATCGAACTACCCTATTCCGCCTTTTATGACCAAGTGACTGGCGGCAACGTGGCTGAGGTGGTAATCGAAGAAACGCAGGTACGCGGACGCTTTAATTCTGTCGTGACCTTCCCCGAAGACGGATCGCCGCTCATCGAACAGGGTTTGACGCAGCGAACCAGCACCACGTTCACCAGCACCCTGCCCCCGGTGGGCGATTCTGATCTGGTCAGCACACTGCTTGCCAACAACGTGGTGATTGTCGGTCAGATCACGCAGGCGAACCCGATCCTGCTGCTGTTGTGGAACTTCTTCCCGATCTTGATTCTGATCGGCTTCTTTGTGTGGCAGGCGCGGCGCACGCAGCGGCAAATGGGCGGCGTGTTCGGCTTCGGTCAAACCAAAGCGCGCCAGTATGACGCCGAGAAGCCGCAGATCACGTTTGCTGATGTCGCGGGTCAAGCTGCCGCCAAAAGCGAGCTGGTGGAGATCGTCGATTTCCTGAAAGAGCCGGATAAGTACATCGCGCTCGGCGCACGGATTCCGCGCGGCGTGCTGCTGATCGGTCCTCCCGGTACGGGTAAAACGCTCCTCGCGCGCGCGGTTGCAGGCGAGGCGGGCGTCGCCTTCTTCAGCATCGCCGCATCCGAGTTCGTCGAGATGTTCGTCGGCGTGGGTGCTTCGCGCGTGCGCGACCTGTTCAACAAAGCGAAAGCCGCCGCGCCGAGCATCGTCTTCATCGACGAGATCGACGCTGTCGGGCGTCAGCGCGGCGCGGGTTTGGGCGGCGGCAACGACGAGCGCGAGCAAACGCTCAACCAGATGCTCGCCGAGATGGACGGCTTCGACCGCAACGAAAGCGTGATCGTCATGGCGGCGACCAATCGCCCCGACGTGCTCGATCCGGCGCTGCTCCGTCCCGGTCGCTTTGACCGGCAGGTAACGGTCGCGCTGCCGGATCGCAAAGGACGCGAGGACATCCTCAAGGTGCATGCGCGCGGCAAGCCGCTCGACCAGACGGTCGATACCGAGGCGATCTCGAAGGCGACCATCGGCTTTAGCGGCGCAGACATCGCCAACCTTGCCAACGAAGCAGCCTTGACCGCCGCGCGTAAGAATCGCCGCCGCATCACGCAGGATGATTTCTTGGAAGCCTTCGACCGCATCGTCTTAGGGACGGCGAGTCCGCCGCTGGCGAACGAGCAGGAACGGCGCGTCGTCGCCTATCACGAGGCAGGTCACGCGCTCGTCGCGACGATCACCCCCGGAACCGATCCGATCTTCAAGGTGACGATTGTCCCGCGCGGGCAGGCGCTCGGCGTCGCCTACCAGATGCCCGAAGACGACCGGCGTAATCATTCACGCGGCTACATCAAGGCGCGCATGATGGTCGCGCTCGGCGGACGCGCCGCCGAAGAAATCGTGTTCGACGACGTGACGACCGGCGCGGCGAGTGATCTCAAACAGGTCACGCAGATGGCGCGGCGTATGGTGGCGCAGTTCGGCATGAGCGACCGCATCGGGCAGGTCAATTACGGCGAAGACGAGCGTCAGCCCTTCCTCGGCTACTCGCTCTCGCAGGGGCGCAGCTACAGCGAAGAAACCGCCGCCAAGATTGACGAAGAAGTGCACCGCCTCATCGAGGAGTTGTACACGCAGACCAAAGCGCTGCTTGAGGAACATCGCGATGAATTGGAAGCGCTGGCGCATGAGCTGATGACGAATGAGGTGGTAACGCGCGCGCGGCTGCTCGAAATCACGGGCAAGGAAGCGATTCCCGCCCCGGTCGAACCGCCGGTGACCGCTTCTAACGCCGAATAAGTGCCATCAACCACCGAGAGAAGAACAAAGAAGACGACCGTAGGGTCGTCTTCTCGTTTACTCTGTGGATAAATGCGTTGCTTTTTGCTTTTACGAATGCGCGGCGGCTTCTTCCGCCTTGTGTGCCGCGATGATCGGCTGTGCGACGTGCGTCGGCACCTGTTCGTAATGGCTGAACTTGATCGTGTAGATGCCACGACCGCCCGTCATCGAACGCAGATCGTTACCGTAACGCATCATTTCGGCTTGCGGCACTTGAGCGGTGACCACGCTCTTGCCGCTGACCGTGTCCATCCCCTGTACACGCCCGCGCCGGGTGTTCAAGTCACCGAGAATATCGCCCATCATCGCCTCGGGCACGGTGATCTTGACGTCCATAATCGGTTCAAGCAGGATCGGGTTACCCGCGAGGAACGCTTCTTTGAAGGCTTCGCGCCCTGCCGTCTGGAAGGCGATGTCCTTCGAGTCAACCGGGTGTTCCTTGCCGTCAAAGACTGCCGCGCGCACGTTGACAATCGGGAAGCCCGCCAGCACACCGCGATCCAGCACCGAGGCGATCCCCTTCTGAATCGATGGCTCGAAGGAACGGCTCACCGCGCCGCCGACCACTTCCCACGCGAATTCGTACTTGCTCTCCGGGTTCGGTTCAACGCGCATCGAAACCTCGCCGAACTGCCCCGCGCCGCCCGTCTGCTTCTTGTGGCGATACGTCGCCGAACCGGCTTTCTGCACCGTCTCTTTGTACGGCACTTTCGGTATCATCGTGTCGATGCCCACGCCGAGCTTTTCCGCACGCGCGAGGCTCACGTTGATGTGCGCTTCGCCCATACCTTCGAGGATCGTCTGGTGGATGTCGGCATCCTGCCGCCAGCGCAGCGTGGGGTCGGCTTCGCACAGACTCGTCAGGATCGTCCCCATCTTCGCGCTGTCTGCCTGTGTGCGCGGATTGAGCGCGACCGTGTACAGCGGGTCGGGGAATTCAGGCTTGCTGATTTGAACCGGGTTTTCCTTGCTGCTGAAGGTGTCCCCCGTCCGCGTTTGCGTCAGTTTCGCCACCACGCCGATGTCGCCGCAGTGCAGTTGAGTCGCGGGGATTTGTTCCTTACCGCGCAGCAGCATCAACGAGTTGAAGCGTTCTTCCACGCCGCGCGTAGCATTAAACGGGCGGCTGTCATTCGCCAGCGACCCGGAGAAAATGCGGAAGTAGTTGAGCGTGCCGACGAAGCGGTCATTGCTCGTCTTGAAGACGTATGCTGCCAGCGGACCTTGATCCGACTGCGGCGCGTACATGAAAGTCTTCTCGCCATCCGGCGGGAGCACCTGCACGCGGCGTTCAGACGGCGGCGACACATACACGACCATCGCTTCGAGCAGCGGGATCGTGCCGATGTTCTTCGCGCCGGAGGTCACAAACACGGGAACGGTCTTCAAATACGCGTCACGCGCGGCTTTGCGCATCCCTTCCCGGATTTCTTCATTCGAGAGGTCGCCTTCCGAGAAATACTTCTCGATCAGCTTGTCATCGGCTTCGGCGGCGGCTTCGACCAGCACCGTGTGCGCCGCGCGTGCCGTGTCTTCCATGTCGGCGGGCAAATCGGAACGTTCGCCGCCCGCACCCATATATGCCTTCATGGTGATCAGGTTGATCACGCCTTTGAAATTCGCTTCCTCGCCAATCGGAATCATGACGGGAACGAACTTGTATTCCGGGAAGCTGTCGCGCAGGCTTTGCAGCGACCGTTCATAACTCGCGTTTTCACGATCCAGCTTGTTGATCACCGCGACGATGGGCTGCTGGTACGCTTCGGCGTACTCCCACGCGAGCTGTGTCCCGACTTCGACGCCGGAGACAGCATCGACGACGACGACGACCGAGTCGGCGACGCGAATCGCGTTTTTAACTTCGCCTTGAAAGTCCGTGAATCCGGGGGTATCGAGCACGTTGATTTTGTGGTCATTAAATTCAATCGGAATCAACGAGGTCGAAAGGGAGATTCCGCGTTCTTTTTCCTCGTCTTCCCAATCGGAGACGGTCGTTTTTTCTTCCACCCTCCCCAAACGCGAAATCGCCCCAGAATTGAACAACAGGGCTTCGACTAAAGTCGTCTTGCCGCTCCCCTGATGTCCCACTAGGGCAACATTTCGCAGCTTATCAGTCGTATACTCTCTCATAACGGGTCACTCCTTAAAGAAAGAGTCTTTTTCTCGTCGGACAATGGGGGGATTTTAAGATCAGGCTAAAGGATTGTCAAAAGAAGCAAGTATTATTTAATCCGTGATACTCATCACCCACAGGCGCTGCCGCTCTAAACGCATGAAAAGCATAAAATCTTAAGCAATAAACAGAAAAATCAATTGACGGCATTACGTAGCTCGTGATAGAGTCTAGGTATCGTTTAGTTCTACACGCATGGAGAAACCACAATGCTGTACATGCCGCGTGAAGAAGGTCAAGGCTTGGTTGAGTACGCGCTCATCCTCGTCCTCGTCGCCGTTGTCGTGATCGTCATTCTCGCCCTGCTCGGGCCCGCGATCGGCAACATCTTCTCGAACATCATCAACTCGCTGTAATTCATCTCTTATAGCACGCTGTACTTCTTGGAAGACCCCATTTCGTGTGGGGTCTTTCATTTCTTAAACTTCCCGTTGACAATTTTCTCTTAAGCTCCTATAATCCCCGCGATTTTAAGGAAAGGGGACGCGGTTCGGGCGCTGTACCGATCCGCCAGTGATTTTTTTGTACGCTTACTTGGCAAGAACCGCAAACGGAACTCGGTAGCTCAACCATACGGTTAGGGTGTGCCGAGTTTTATTTTGCCCATTTCCGACCGCACTCATCTCAGGGGGAGAGTTAGTTGATGGACGCTTTGTTCGCAGAGAACGAATTGGATTTTGCTGCCTTGCTCGAGGCTTCTTTTTCAGAGGAGCAGTTCGAGCGTGGCGACATCGTCACCGGCGTGATCGTTGCGATTGATACGCAGGGGTTGATCGTCGGCATTGAAGGCATGAAGCGCGATGGCATCGTGCAGCGCAAAGACCTCGAACGCATGAATGTCGATGTGGATAACTTCACCATCGGCAACGAAATCGACGTGATGATCCTGCGCGTCGAAGATGACGATGGCAATTTGCTGTTGTCCGTCTCGCAGGCGCAGCAGACCGAAGACTGGAAGCGCGCCGAAGAACTGATGGCGACCGAAGGCGTATGGGAAGGCGTCGTCGCCGAAGCCAATCGCGGCGGCTTGATCGTCCCGTTCGGCAACCTGCGCGGCTTTGTTCCCGCCAGCCATGTCCTCGACCTGCCGCGCGGCTTGAGCGAAGATGATCGCAAACTGCGGATGATGCGCCTCGTCGGTACGCCGATCACCATGAAGGTGATCGAAGTCAACCGCAAGCGCCGCCGCCTCGTCTTCAGCCAGCGCGACGCCAACCGGGGCAACCGCGAAGCGCGCAAGGAAGTCCTGCTCGACCAACTGCGCGAAGGCGAAGTTCGCAAGGGCGTGGTCAGCGGTCTGCGTGATTTCGGCGCGTTCGTCGATCTCGGCGGCGCTGACGGTCTGATCCACATTTCGGAACTGGCGTGGCACCGCGTCAACCACCCGCGCGAAGTCTTGAAGGTCGGGGATGAGGTCGAAGTTTACATCCTGCGCCTCGACGCCGAGGGCAAGCGTATTGGCTTGAGCCTCAAGCGTCTGCAAGAGAACCCATGGGCGGCGGTGGAAGAAGTCTACCACGTCGGGCAGTTGGTCGAAGGCATCGTCTCGCGCGTCACGCAGTTCGGCGCGTTCGTCAGCCTCGATCCGGGCATCGAAGCCCTGCTCCACACCAGCCAGATCGCCGAGCCCGCGCCCGAAGACCCGTCGCTGGTCGTCCACGAAGGGCAGCGCTTGGTTATGCGCGTCATCAGCATCGAAGCCGACAAGCAGCGCCTCGGCTTGAGCCTCAAGGAAGTCACCGACGAGGACAAGCAGCGCTTCGCCAAAGCCAAAGCTGAAGGTGGCAGCGCCGATGCAGTCGTCGCCGAAGCGGTCGCTCTCGATGCGGTCGCCGTCGAAGAAGTTGTCGCCGAGGTTGTGGCGGAAGCAGCACCCGAAGTCAGCGCTAGCTAGCCACGTGTAGGCTAGGCTAACGCCAGCGAACCGCGTGCTGTGAGCAGAAAATCGATCAAGTGGGACGAGGATATGCCTCGTCCTTGACGTAAGCTCACGGTAGCGTCAGGCTAGCGAATCAGGTACAATGGACAAACTGCATTCGCGAAACGGAACAAGTTTGCACAAATTTCAGGGGAAGGAGGTGAAAGGCAGAATATGGCTCATGTAACTCTTAGACCGAATGAGACACAAGAATCGCTCCTGCGCCGTTTCCGCAAGCGCGTGACGAACAGCGGGATTCTCAGCACCGTGCGGCGGAAGCGCTGGCACATTTCCAAGAGCGAACTGCGCCGGATCGAGAAGAAGAAAGCGATCCGCCGTTCGCGCCGTCGTCAGCGCAAAGCGTTGACGCGCTAATGAGCGCGCTTGTTGGGCGCGTTAGTTATCATCGTGAATTGTGCATTCGATAGGCGCGTTTGAAAACCGCTGCCCGCCTTGCGTAGGCAGCGGCATTGTTTATTTGTGGGTGGAAGGACAGCTATGGCGAAAAAAGACGACAAGATTGAGGTTGAGGGTACGGTAGTCGAAGCCCTGCCGAATACGCAGTTCTTGGTCGAAATGGAAAACGGGCATCGGATTCTCGCTTACCTTTCCGGCAAGATGCGTAAATATTACATACGCATTCTCCTCGGTGACCGAGTACGTGTGGAGATGAGCGTGTATGACCCGCAGCGAGGGCGCATTACCTACCGTTACCGCGATGGTCAGCGGCACGGCGAAGAGGACGACGAAACGTAAGCACACCCACAAGATGCTGTGGGTGTTCGTCTTTGTACTCTATGGGCTTACACGCCTCACTGCGCTCGACTCCCTGCCTCTCCATAACGATGAAGGACTGCACCTCACCCGCGCGGTTGAGGTCTGGAATCTCCATCCCTTCTGGGAAATCAGAGACGGCAAAATCATCAACCATTGGGCGATTGCCGTTTTTTATCCGCAAAACGCCCCTGTTTTCATTGGACGCTTCCCGACTGTCTTGATCGGCATGATCGGCGTCGCTGCCGGGATCGCCGTCCTCTACCGCCTGTTTGGACAAACGGCTGCCGCGTTCGGCGCGCTGCTGTGGATTGCATCACCCTACCTCTTTTTCTACGAACGCATGGCGTTCAGCGACGCCGAGGCAGGCGCATGGGCAATACTCGCGCTCTGGCTGGCGCTGCGCCTCGCCCATCGCAGCACGATTCCCCGTGCCATTCTCACTGGCGCGGCGCTCGGCGTCGCGGCGCTGTTCAAATTCACGGCGATCCCGTATATCCTGTGTGTCCTGTTACTCGTGCTGAACGGGCGCGCGCCGCTGCGCCAGCGCTTCCGTGATCTGATCATTATCGGCGGCGTGGTCGCCGTGCTGTTCAGCATTCCCATCGGCTATTTGCTGCTGCGCGGGGGTGACGTGTTCTCGATTGCGCTCAATTGGGTTGGCAGCGATGGCAGCACCCAGATTGGCGTGAATTTTGAACGCCTGTGGGCGCAGTTGACAGGCTTCGGCACATTGATCTGGACGGCGGCGGTGCTCGGCGGGCTGCTGCTGCTGTTGATCATGCGGTCAGAGCGCGGCGCATTCATGCTCATCGTGATCGGCGTGCCGTTGATGACCATGATCCTGTGGGGCAAAGATGTGCAGTCGCGCCATTACGTCGTCATGCTGCCGGGATTGTTCCTGCTCGGCGGCGCGGGGATCGGCTTAGGGCTGGATCGCTGGTTGCGATCGTTAACCGCGCGGCGCATCGTCGGAATCAGCGCGGTGGCGCTCCTACTGATCGGGCTGATCCCATTCGCGCAGACCGCCTATACCAATCCGCAGGCATTGACACTCCCGCCGCTCATGCAAATGCAGTACCTCACCGACCACCCTGCCGGGTTTGGACTGCGCGAAGCGGTAGAGGCGTTCCCGACCACCACTGACGACGACACGCCGATAATCGGCAGCCTGTTCGGGGATAGCTGCCGCCGCGCCAACTTCTACGCTGTCGATGGGCGGAGGATGGACTGCCCGGATGCGCCGGGTGTGCCGGAGATCGAGGCAGCGCTTGACGCGCATGGATCTGTTTACGTGCTGGTGGAAAGCGAGTCGATCATCGGCGCGGACGTCAGGCAGATCGAAAACGCGGATGCGGTCGAAATCGCCCGCTATCCGCGCCCCGGTGAAACCTTTGAAACCGCTTCGGTCGTGCTGTGGCGGTTGGATCGCTTGGAGTTGCTGAACTAGCCGCCGAGCAGTTCGACCAGTGTTTCGGCAGCACGGCGACCACTCTCCGCCGCGCCATTCATGAAGCCCCAGTAATCAGCGCTCGTGTGTTCACCCACGAACAACAGGTTGTCATGAGGCTCACTCATCACGTCGAACAGGTGCGTTTGCCCCGGTCGCGGGCTGGAATACCCCGCCAGCGCCCATTGATACGTGGGCCAATGTGCGCGTGCCGCATTCCCGTTGTAGGCGTCGATCACGCCGGGATACAACCGCTCGACATGCGGCAGCAGACGCGCGACCGCCTCTTCCGGCGTGCCGTCGGCGAAGGCGAGGGCTTCCATGCCGCCCGCGAACATCGTCAGCCCGCCCGCGTCGCCGGGAATAGTCTGCGAGTTATCCCACGTGCCGACATAAGGCGTGTCGGACACGCTGTAGCCGGATGCGCCCTGTGCCCGCCACGGACGGGTATTCATCCCCGCCATGACCTTCGCGCTCGTGCCATAACCAAAGTCGTGGATCGCCTCGCGGAGATCGGGCGGCAGGTCGAGATCAAGCTGAGCGTGGCGCAGCAGGGTGAACGGCAGCGCGAACACCACATAATCGGCGTCCACATCGGTCACGCCGCCATCCGTCTGGAAGGTCAGCCGGCAGCCGCCGGACACCGTGCGCGCCGCTTCGAATTTGTGCCCCAACTGCACGTCGCGGTCAAGCCGTTCCGCCAATCCGAGCGGAATCAACTGGTTGCCACCGCGCACCTTGTAGCGTTCGTCGCTGCCGCCGATCACCTCGAAATTCCCGTCTTCGCTGGTCGGCATCAAATACAGGAAATTGAGCAGCGATTGGCTGCTGGCAGGGCTGCCATTCTCGTAGGTGAAGGCGCTTTCGAGGATCGTCCGCAGCAGTCCATCCATCCCAAGCTGATCGAGATACTCGCTGATACTCAGCGCGTCGTATTCGGGCAGCAGTTCGTCCCAGTTCTCGTCCAACCGCGTCAGGTCGGCTTCGATCCGTCCGGCAAACGGCGCATACAGGTCGATGATTTCCTGATGGGTCAGCATCCGCCCTTCGTAGAAGTAGTCAATAGGACGCAGCCCCGCTTCAGACGGCACTTGGCGGTCGATCAGGTCTAAGCCCAGTTCATCGACCAGCGCGAGCATATCGTCGTGATCCGAATTGATGAATTCCGCGCCGAATTCGGTGGTCAGCCCCGGAACCAGCACATCCCGGCGCGAGTCCATGCGCCCGCCGATCCGCGCGCTGGCTTCATACACGACGGCACTGTACCCGGCTTTCTGAAGCTGGTAAGCGGTGTTCAAGCCCGAGATGCCCGCGCCGATCACCGCGATGCGGGGAGCAGTTGCCTGTGCGCGCGTTTGCGCGCGCACGCTAACCCCCGTGCTGGCAACCAGCGCGCCCATGCCGAGCACTGCCGAGGAACGCAAAAAATCGCGCCGGGAAACGCCCACCTTGAATGACATGTCCAGCAGTTCATCTGCCGGGGGAGCGCCTTTGCGCCGTGCCGCGTGTGCCACGCCGAGCGCCTGTGCCAAGCCGCCGAGCAGCGGTGTCCGTGCTGTGCGTCGTCTGTGCTGACCCATTCATCCCTCCCTACCACCTTCTACGAGCGCGGTCTATCACCCCAGTGAACCGCCATCGTCCCGAACATGAACAACTTATACTGCACATTCTGGAAACCCGCTTGGCGCATCAGCGCGGCGAGTTCGTCCGGCGTTTTGAATTTTTGGGTCGATTCGGGCAGGTAGTTGTAGGCGTCAGCATTCCCGCTGATCAGGCGTCCGAGCAGGGGAATCCCGTAACGCAGGTGGATCAGGATGAACGGGCGCAGCAGATTGCGCGGCGGCGGCGATGTATCGAGCACGACGACGCGCCCGCCCGGTTTGAGCACGCGCAGTTGTTCCGCCAGCGCGCGCGGGATGTCGATCACGTTGCGCATCAAATAGCCGGAAGTCACCGCGTCGAACTGCGCGTCGGGGAACGGCAAATTGAGCGCATCCGCCCCCACCCATTTGACGCGCGCCCCATCGGGCAGCGTTTGCCCAACAAGCATCATGCCGACGGAGAAATCGCCGCCGACCGCCGTGATCGTCGGTTCGGCGCGCAGACCTTCGAAGGCGATGTCACCCGTCCCGGTGGCGAGATCGAGCAGTTTGCCCCCGACGGGGAGTTTTGCCTGCTTAATCACGTAACGCCGCCAGCGCATATCCTGCCCGAAGGTCATCACGCGGTTCATCAAGTTATAGCGCCGGGCGATCCGGTCGAACATCGACTGGACATATTCGGCGCGTTCCTTGCCTTGTAGCTGTGCCATTGCTGAATCCTATATGGAAGAATCCAGCTTATTCTAGCGGGCTATGGTGAGTCCGCAATGAATCCCTTATGCCCCTAAGCAAATACTCTGCCGTCCATCGGACAGCGGCTCGAACCCCGGCGGCAGCACCACATCGACTTCGCGCGGCTTGGCGAAGAAGGTATAGAAATGATACTGTTCGAGGATCACCTGCCCCGGTACGCTGCGGACGAAGCGTAAAAACGACTGCCCAAGCGCCTCGGAACGGTCGTCAATGCGTTCGCCGCCCAGCACATACAGATACAGCGGACGGATCAGCGAACTCGGATATTCGTCAAGATTCACGTTCTCGCTGAGCGGGTTGATGGCAGCTTCATCGCCCTGCAAGATCGGCATCACGCGCAGATATTGTTCCGGCTGCGTTCGCATCCACGCGGTGCTCACCCAGTACAGCGATCCGGGCGTCGCCAGCGTTTGATCGAGGCAGTCATCGTTTGAAGCGCAAGAAGTGTAATCGGTATCCGGCGGGAAATACTGGTCGTCGGTGATGTCAGGATCGGCGTAGTGCGCCACATTGAGCAGCACATATTCGGTCGTGCCGCTGCCCGGTCGGGCGAACAAACGGATCGCCTGCGGGTTGCCGCTGCTGATCTGCGCCCAGTTAACGATGCGTCCGGTCAGGATTGCAGCAAGATTCCGCTCAAGGATCGATCCGGCGCGGTTCTGAATATCCGTGACAAAGGCGATCACGTCGTAGCCGATTTCCGCCGCGCATTGCAGCGAAATCCCCGCGTTCGTGAGAGCCTCGTATTGGCGGTCGGTCATCGGCTCGGACATCGCCAGCACATGGACGCAGCCCCCGTTGACCGCTTCTTCGACGCCGCGCACCGACCCGATCCCCCGGACGGTAATGCGCACATCCGCACGGTCGTCGAACGCGTGCGCCCAATCCGACGCCATCGTGATGCCGTCGCCAAGGATGGTATTGCTGCCGACGATGCACAATTCGGGATAGGCGAGGCTGCGAAAACGCTCGAATGTATCGGCGGCGTCGTTGAAATCGGCGGCAAGACCGAGCAGCGTCCCCAGCAGGCTGCCGAAGAAGACGACGAAGCCGAGCCCCAGACGGGGACTGTCATTCGGGTTTTGACGGGAGCGTTGAGCGGATGGCTGCGGATTCTTGGTCGGAGGAGCGGGCTTGTTCACGGCGAGTCGCTTTCGGTGACGAAGAGACACCCCGATGATACCCGCTTTTAGCTGCCGGCGGTTTTAAGGCAATTTAACGAACGGGCTTCGTCCACACGAGCGAATAGCGCCACAGCACATGCTTGCGCACCTGTGCGCCGGGGAGCAGGGTCGCTGCCAACCGCCGCACCGCGCTGACGCGGGGATAGACATCGCCTGAACCGTGCGCATCCCATGCTTGACGCTCCGCTTCCGGTTTCGCCGCTGGGCGCGGATGTTGACGAGCATAATACTGGTGCAGCAGGATCGCCAACGCCGACCTCAGCAGATCGCCAATGCCCTCGCTTTGATACAAATCCAGCACGAGCAGCACCCCACCCGGCTTGAGCGCCCGTGTGAGCTTGGGCAGCACGGCATCGAGCGCCATGTGATGCAGCGTCGCCACTGACGCGATGCAGTCGTAGCTGCTGGTGGGCAGTTCCCATTCCAGCACATCCGCGACTTGGTAGGTGATATTCGGTTGACCGGAGGAACGTTCGCGCGCGATACGGATCATCTCTGGCGACAGGTCGATCCCGGTGACACGCTCGGCGCGCGCTGCGAGCAACCGCGCGAATTCGCCCGTCCCGCAGCCGATGTCCAGCGCGGACTCGATGCGGGTAGGTACGTGGCTTAACAGATAGCCGTGATAGTGGTTATTGTGATTCCACTCATCGCCGGAAAACGGCGCGATGGCATCGAACTCACGGCGGATGCGGTCGGGCGGTTGATACATGCGCTTACTCGGTCGGGCGGCGCGCTTCGATCACGACCCAGTCGCCCTGCACGCGGCGCGCATACGGCTCAAGTCCGGTTTTGCGCAGCGCGGCTTCGACATCATCCGCCTGATCGAGGATGATGCCGCTGAAAATGCCGATCCCGCCGGGACGGATCACATCGCCTAAGTGTTCGTCGCACATCTGGATGATGATACGCGCGAGGATGTTGCACAGCAGCATGTCAAAGCGCCGCGCCGACGTGACCACGTTGACGAGCGTCCCCTCTTGCACGGTGATCTTGTCGCTCACGCCGTTCTGCTCGACGTTCTTGACCGCCGCCTCGACCGCCACCGGATCGATGTCCAGCGCCAGCACCGACGCCGCGCCGAGCTTCGCCGCCGCAATCGCCAGAATCGCCGACCCCGTGCCGAGGTCGAGGATTTTCAGCCCCGGCGTGACCAGCGCCTCGACCGCTTCGAGGCACAACTGAGTCGTCGGGTGTGTTCCCGTGCCGAACGCCATGCCCGGATCGAGCGCAACCTCGACATCATCCGCGCCCATCTCGACTTCCGTCCACAGCGGGCGGATGACCAAGCGCTGACCGATGCGCAGGGGGTGATAATGCACCTTCCACGCTTCCGCCCAATCTTCCTCCTGCACCACGCGATAAACCGGCGTCGGCATGGGGTACATCATGTTCATGTAGCGCAGCGCTTCTTCGAGGCGCGTCTTGGTTTCGTCGGCGCGGCTGTCTTCGGGGATGTAGGCGCGCACCGACAAGTGGGTCGGCGGCGGGATTTGATCCTCGTCGAGCTTATCCGGCGGGATGCCCTCGTGTTCAATCGCCACGCCCTGATAGCCGTACTTTTGCAGCAGTTCGGCGGTGACTTCCGCCGCCTCTCCGTCCACGCGGAGAGTCACTTCGATCCATTTGCTCATGATCACAAGTGGAAAGTTGAAAGTGAAAAGTTAAAAGTGAACGATCCTACTTTCAACTTTCGACTTTCACCTTTCAACTGTTGTTTTATCCCCCTTCTCCTGCAAACATTTCGCGCACGCGGTCAAAGAAGCCTTTGCCGTTGCGCTGCGCTTGGACACCTGTGCCCATCGTCGCCGCCAGCTTCTCGAACAACTGCCGCTGCTCGTCGCTGAGCTTGTGCGGGATTTCCACCTGCACATACACCAGTTGATCGCCGCGCCCGCTGTTCGTGCCGTCGCTGCGCAGACGCGGAACGCCCTTGCCGCGCAAGCGGAAAACCTTGCCCGTCTGCGTGCCGTTGGGGATCATCAGTTCCACATCACCATCGACCGTCGGCACGGTGATTTTGTCGCCGAGCGCCGCCTGTGCCACGTTGATGCTGATTTCCAGAATGATGTCATTGTCTTTGCGCTTGAAGAATTCGTGTTCCTGCACATGCACGACGACGTACAGGTTGCCCTGCGGCGCGTCCTTCTCGCCCATGTCGCCTTCGCTGCGCACCTGAATCTGTAAGCCTTCGCGCACGCCCGCCGGGATTTCGACGTTCAGTTCGACCTTACGCCGCATCCGACCATTGCCCTTGCACGTCTGGCACGGCGTGGGGATGGTCTCGCCGCGACCGTTGCAGCGCGGGCAGGTCGTCACCTGCACCATCGGACCCAAGAAGGTCTGCTGCACCTGCCGGATTTCGCCCGTCCCCGCGCACTGCACACAGCGGATCGGCGTCGAGCCGGGCGCAGCCCCCGACCCCGCGCACGTCTCGCAGACTTCCAACCGCTCGAATTCGATGTCACGGGTCACGCCGAAGACCGATTCCTCGAATGTGATCGTCACATCGACGCGGCGGTCAGAGCCGGGACGCGGACCACGTCGGCGCTGCGCTTGGCGCGTACCGCCGAAATTGTTGAAGAACTCCTCGAAAATCTCTTCAAAGCCGGTGAAGCCCGTACTGCTGTACGCGCCGCTGCCTGCCGCCCCGCCGACGCCTGCGTGCCCGAAGCGATCATAGCGGGCGCGCTTGTCATCATCCGACAGGACTTCATAAGCCTCGTTGATCTCTTTGAACTTGGTTTCGGCGTCCGCGTGCTTGCTTACATCCGGGTGATACTCGCGCGCCAG
>JACSRG010000433.1 GCA_014879865.1 Anaerolinea sp. | reverse complement strand
TGAAACGTCACGCTTTGTCCTGCGTGAGCAGCATGACGTTGCCGCTGTTGTCCTTGAAAATCGCTTCGATAGTGCCATACGGGCGGTCGATGGGCGGCTGCAAGAACTCCACGCCCCGCGCTTTGAGCATTTCGTAGGTCTTCTGGCAGTCGTCGGTCTTCCATGGACCGCTGCGCAGCTTGCCCGCTGCCACGAAATTGCTCAATTGGTCGATGTCTGCTTGCGTGAATCCTCCACCGGGTGTGAGCGCCGCCAGTTGGATTTCGAGATCGGGCTGGCTCGGCGCACCAACTGTGAGCCAGCGATATTCCCCCGCGGTGACATCCGCGCGGATTTCAAAACCGAGCTTTTCCGTGTAGAAGCGCAGTGCCTCGTTTTGATCTGTGACCCAAATGGTCGTGACTGAAAGTCTGGTGATCACACTTTGTCTCCTTCGTCCGTTCCAGCACAAATCATAAGACATTTGTGCTAAATTTACTTCTCGAAAATTGCTCTTTTTTTACGGATCAGGAAGGTCGTGCGACAGGCAGATGCACAGCGGGATGTAGGCAGCCTTGCGGGTGGATTGGCTGCTGCGGCGGTAGGCGCTGGGCGAGATGCCGGTGCTTTTGCGAAACAGTGCGCTAAATGATCCGAGGCTTTCAAAACCCACATCGGCGCAAATCTCGGTGATGCTGCGATCCGACTGGCTCAACAGTTCTTTGGCTCTGGCGATGCGTACCTGTATGAGGTATTGGTGGGGCGTTTGCCGGTAGGTACGGCGGAACAGCCGGATCAGGTGAAATGGCGAGAGCGCGACTTCATGACTCAACTGCTTGATGGTGATCGGCGCTGCATAGCCCCGATCGAGCAGTCGGCGCGCAAGACGAGCTTGTTCACAAGGCTGCACGGCAGTTTTCTCACATGTGCCTACGATAATTTAGCTAGTATAGCATAATTCAGCCGATCTGAATCCGCGCCCGGTGGCAGGCGTTGTTCATGTAGCCTTTCCAGTTCCAGACGACGGCAAGCTGATCGGGCTGCGTGTTCGCGGCGGAATCCCATGCGCGCGCGGTAAGTTCGTAATTTCCCGCCGGTAAATGCAATCGTGCCGACCAGCGCCGCCAGTTCCAGCGACCGTCTGCCGGGGCGAGTTGGGTGCTGCCCCACGTCGCGCCGCCATCGGTCGAAAGATCGACACGCTCGACGGGACGCCCGCCCCATGCCAAGCCCTGCACGGTGATTTCTCCGGCGGGAAGGTTCGCATTGGCGGCGGGCGCGGTGATCAGCGAATTGACCGGCAGTTCGCCGAGCATGGGCGCGGCTGACCAATCCGCCGTTTCTTTGCGATCATACGGCGCGAAGTGACGGTAGGCGCGTGTCTGATAGTAATTGTCGGAGGGAGTATCCTGCACGCTGATTCGCCCAAGCCATTTGACGCTGCGCGCCCCGATCCAACCGGGGACGAGCGCCCGCAGGGGGAAACCGTGTTCCGGCGGGAGCGGATCGCCGTTCATGTGCGTCGCCAGCAGCACATCGCCCGCCTTGTCGAGCGGGATCGATCCTCCGTAGGGGAACGTTTGATCGTCCTTCTGGATCGTGTCCAAACCCTCAAAGGCGATGTGACCCGTTTCGAACCGGGGCAGGTCGATCCCTGCCAGCGCCAGCACATCGCTCAAGCGGACGCCTGACCAGTGCGCGCTGCTCACACCTTCGGTGTCCCACAGGATTTCGTCGGGGATGTCGCCGAGCGCCAGCAGTTCGACGCGCCGGTTGCCCGCGCACTGAAGCACGGCTGTGAGCTCGTGCTGCGGCAGCGCGGCGAGCGCCGGCAGCGACAATTCCAAGTGGACGCGCACCCGCCCATCGACGCGCAGTCGATACGCTGACGGTGACAGCATCGGGATGTCGCCGTGACTGCGCACGAAAAACCGGTCGTTCGGGGTGAGCGGATGCGCGCCCAATTCGACGAGGGGCACGCCCCCGTTGAGGGGATCGCTCAGGTAAGCGGTAAAGGCGGGATGCTTGCCGATCACGCCTTACGCGACCGTGATGTCGAGCGTCCGCGCGATGTCGGCGGCGTGGGCGCGCTGATGCTGCGCCAGCACGCGCAAAATCTGACGCACGGAGAAGATATTCATCGATCCGTGACGCCCGGTCTTCTCGTAGACGCTTTCGTCGGTGACGCCATCCAGCCATTCCAGCAGCGCCGCGCGCGCCTGATAGCTGGTTTCGCGCGCTTCCTGCGGGGTCATCTCGGCTTTCTTCTCGACCGAGCGGCGGTTGTAGCGCTCAAGGTCGAAATCCGGCGGGACGACTTCGATCCCGTTGGCGTAGCCCATGATCATGCCGTTATGGGCGGTGTCGGTGACGGCAAGGTGGATCAACAGTTGGCGCACGTTCCACGCCGCGCCCTCGGAGTACACCTGTGCATCCCACCGCTCCCCGACCTGATCGAGGACGGCGTTGAGATAGGCGAATGACTCGTCTAATTCCTGCCGGATTTCCGCGATACTCTTGTAATCGACGTTATATGCCATGCTTGATCCTCAGTGCGACCAACCGGGCAGACACACAGGTCTGCCCCTACGATTGCAAAGGCTTACGGGACGCGGCTACAACTGCACGTAGCTGTTTTCTGCCAGAATGAAGCGGTGAACCGCCGGGACGTGCTCCGACGCGCTGACCTTCGAATTGTCCGCCAGCAGGCTGTAGTCGATGCGACCGGGGATCGAACGGATCGCGCAGTCCTTCATGACGATGCTGGCTTCGATTTCGCTGTTCTCGATCAGCACATTGTCGCCAATCGACGTATACGGACCCACATAGCTGTTGCGGATGGTGACGTTCTTGCCGATGATCACGGGACCGCGTACCACGCTGTCGATGATCTGGCTGTTGTCGCCGATCAGCACGCGCGGCGACACATCGCAGCGCCCGATGATCACGCTGCGATCTTCCGGCGCGGGCGTGTAGGGCAGTTCGCCGAGTACCAGTTGATTCGCCTGCATGATCGAATCCGGCTTCCCGGCGTCGATCCACCAACCGGTGATCTTGTAATGGGTGACTTTCGCCCCCGTGTTGATCAAGTGCTGGATGGCGTCGGTGATTTCCAACTCGTTGCGTTTGGACGGGGTGATCTTCGAGATTGAATCGAAGATCGACGGGCGGAAAAGGTACACGCCCGCAATCGCCAGATTAGACGGCGGCACCTGCGGCTTTTCGACCACGCGTTTGATCACGCCATCCTGAATTTCGGCGATGCCGAAGCGAGTCGGGTCGGAAACTTCGTTGAGCGCGATGTTCGCTTCCGAATCCGAGTCAGGGAAGGCGCGCAGCAGCGCTTCCATCTTGTCCTGAAAAATGTTGTCGCCCAAGAAGACGCAGAACGGTTGATCACCGGTGAAGTCGCGCGCCAAACCAATGGCGTGCGCCAGCCCGCGCTGCTCCGCTTGGACGATATAATCCAGTTTGACGCCGAGCGCCGCGCCATCGCCCAGTTCGCGCACGATGGGCGAGTCCAAATCGTTGACGACGATCCCGATTTCCTCCAACCCCGCGTTACGCAGCACTTGAATCGCGTAGCCGATCAGCGGTTGGTTCGCCACCGGAACAAGTGGCTTCGGCATGGTCAGTGTGACGGGACGCAGGCGCGTCCCTTGTCCGGCGGCAAGAATAACACCCTTCATAGGGCAAACCTCCTAGTTACGGACTTGCTCGTCAAGATACTCAACGGCTGCATCGAGCAGCGCATCGCTGCCGCCCAGCAGCGTTTCTTCGGTCACAGGGACGCGCACGGTCGGCGCTACGCCCAAACCTTCGATGAAGATGTCGCCCGCGCTGTTGACGGCGCGCCCAATCGTGAAGCGGATCGTCTCGCCTTCGGGCATCTGGAAATCCTGCACGCTGCCGCCCAGACCGCCCGTCGGGTAATGCCCGACAATCGCCGCGCGGTCTTCCAGAGTCATGTCATACGAGAAGAATTCGCACGCGCTCAAGCATGATGGGCTGACGATGACCGCGATTTCGCCGAAATAACGCAGATTGTCGGGCGGCAGGTAGAAGTGACGCACGCCGCGCGGGTCGAAGTAGAAATCGCCGAGCGAAGCATCATAGAAGCCGGTGCTGCCCAACTCCAACTCTTCGTCGAAGAAGTACGCCGCCATCGAGTCGGCGAGGAAACCGCTGCCGCCGCCGTTGACGCGCATGTCGATGATCAGACCCGGAATCTCCTGCGCGATCAACGTCTGGATCATGCGTTCCCACACTTGAATCGTAAGCAGGTCATTATCGCTGAACGAGTAAATCTGCGCGTAGCCGTAGCCGCTCGGCAGCAGGCGGTACTCGACCGGGAGTTCAAAGCCGGTCAGGTTGGTCTCCTGCCCGACGAACAGGCTGTCAAGTTCCTGCTCCGCGAGCAGACGCACGGTTTCGCTCTCGGCGCTGTCGGGGTTGATGTATTCGACCTCGACGCGCGTCCCCAATTCAAAGCGGGTGGCAAAGCGCAGTTGATCCAAGCGGCGGGCGTGGTCGGTGCTGAACGGACCCGTCCATGGGATGGTTTGATCGACCCAATCTTTGACCGGCATCCCTTGAATGCTGAGGATTTCCGCGCCGACTTCGATACCCTCGGCGTCGGCTTCTGCGCCCGGCGTGACGTAAGTGACGAGCACGCGCCCGTCGTCCAGCTCACGGATCGCCATGCCGATCCCGCCGATCACGGCGGTGACGAAATCTTCTTGAATGAACGGCGCAGAGACGTGCCCATCGGGAATCGTCCATAAGAAATCGCGCAGCGCGCGGCGGTATTCGAGCACATCGTTATTGGCTTGCGCCTGTTCGAAGCGTGGACGCCATGCTTTTTGCAGCGCGTCCCAGTCGAGATTCTTCCACTCGGTGAAGGCGTATTCCGTGCTGAACAGTTCGATCATCGCGTCGAAGGCTTCCGGGTAGGACATGCGCGAGAAATCGCTCAGCGCGGCGCGTTCGCCTTCGATCAGGTCGATCACCGGGTACGCCGAACGGTCGAAGGTGAACGGTTCGCTGTCGAGATTGACCACCGTGTAGCCCTGCGGCACGGTGACAATCGGATCATCCTCGGTGAACAGGCGTCCGTCTGCGCCGAAGCCCGACGGGAAGCCCTGCTGATCATCCGGCGCGTAGATCACATATGTGCCGCCGATCACTTCGCCGTTCGCGCTCGGATTCGGGTCGATGCGGGTCGAGGCGTACGCGCCCGACCAGCCGCCGCCCGACAGATCGCGCACTTCGAGGAACGGATCACCGAAGGTGTTCGACCAGTAGGCGATGGCGAAGACCTGCACGCCGGTTTCTTCTGCGTCGTCGTGATCGACATCACGATAGCTGCCGCGCGGCTGGATCGGGAGTGTCAGGCTGTAGGTGAACGGGGAGGTGTAGAAATCAGACGTGATCTGTGCCAGCGTTTGCGATTCCGGCGGCATGATGAAGTATTCGTTGCGATCCACGAACCCGGCTTGATCTTCGGTGATGATGATCGGTTGGGCGACGCCCGCCGTAAACAGGGTATTCGTGTAGGTGACTTCGCCGGTAATGACCACCGCGCCGCCCTCGTCGTTGACGATGTCGGCTGGCGGGGCTTCGCCCTGCGCTGCGAGTTGTACCGCGCCCAGAGACGCGCCTATCAAGAGTAGCAGTAAGATGAAACGGGAGGTAAGGCGTGCCGGCGTCGGCTGCTTAGGCATTCGTTTTGTACTCCGCTAAAAGATTACACCAAAAATTCCGCTCTTCTGAGAATAGATCATAAATGGAAAACGTGCAATGAACGGCGGTTTGGCGTCTCGTTTAGATTGCATAAGACAGGGTAGACTGAGAGCAAGCTGATCTCGTTGTTGCTGGGACGAGGCTTGCCTCGTCCCAATACTAAAAAGGTACACCGCCATGCGTCAAATATTATTTACACTCCTTGTGCTGATAAGTCTCAGTATCTTCGTTACGCCCACGCAGCCTGCCCACGCCTGTTCTGGCGGCGACCCCGGCGCGAGCATCGACGAAATCATGCAGAACGCGACCATCGTCCTTGCGACGGTGGTCGAGAGAGACGACGCCGGAGTCAACGTCGTGCTGCACGTCGAAAGCTATCTGCGCGGCGAACCGGCGGGTGAGTATCTGCTGTTTCAGCGGACTGATCCTGTCCTGACGCGGGTGTACTACGAGTACGGCTACGACACTGGCTGTACTTATGGCGGCGCAGGTGAAATCGGCTTGGGGACGCGGGGCTATTTCGCGCTGCTGCGTTCGTCGGGCGGCACGTATGTCACGCTGGATACGTATTCTCAACCCCTGCTGACTTTCCCGGTTGAGCAGTGGTGGGCGAGCACGCTGAGCGACCCGATGGGCGACATGTACGATCCGCAAAATCGCACGGCGCTCGAAGGCACGGACGAAGCGTCGTTCCTCGAACTGCTGGAACGCTACGGCGATCTCACGCCGACGCCCCCGCTTGCAGATCAACCGTACCCGCTGACCACGCCGCTGCTGATCACGACCGACACGGGCGCGCATTACCTGTTTCCGGTGGATCGACACAACGAGATGCGCAGCGTCTCACCGGACTCGTTTCCGGCACGCTTCGTGTCTCACCCTGCCAACGCTTATCCCGACATGCTCGATCTGCCACCGTCCTGCGCCGAGGCGGGTTGTGTGCTGCATTCGCCCGACCTCCGGTTGATCGCCGAACAAACCGACGCGCAAACGATCACCCTGACGTACCCGTACCGGGAATGGGCTTTCAGCGTCGCGATGCCCCCGCCGACGGTCAGCGGGCAGGCGTTCGCCTTTTCGCGCACGGGCGAGGCACTGCTCGTGTGGAACGGGGATCAGCTTGATGTGTACTTGATTCAGCGGTTGGTCGAGGATGAAATGCCGTTCAACCAGCCGCAGTTACGCCGGCTGACCAGCCTGCCGTTGTCGAACGCGAACGGTCACATCGGCGCGGCGGAATGGAGCGCGGATGGATCGACGCTCCTCTATGCGGATGATCTCGGCTTATGGGTCTTCGACCTGTGGCGCGGGGCAGAACCGAATCTGATCATGGCGCGTCAGTGGGAGGCGTTTCCCTCGCCGGTCTTCGTCTCGTCAACCGGACGTTACCTCGGCATGAAGACCGATGCAAATTCGCCGGACTGGCTGCTGATGGATGCGCACAGCGGTGAACTGTTCGAAAACGGGCTGGTATCCGCCGATGAACGGCGTGTCGCTCTGCTCGGAAGGAGACAGCCGCTTGCGCAAGCATCGATCTACGAGTGCGCGCCGCCGATGGCGTCTAACTGTCCGCTGATCATTGCCCCCATGCCGCAGGAATTCGCGTGGCTGGACAACTCCGCATACTACGTAGTCGGCACGAGCGGCGCATATTACGGGCGCTACGATCTGGCATACGTGCCGGGGTATGGCATTGGTGAACCGCGACTCGCTTACGAAGGTGACGTGATCGACGTAGCGTATGAGCCGCATCAGGGCCTGTTCGTCACTGTCACGGATGATCACACGCTGGCTTTCTCGGACTATCGGAGGGAATTCGATCTGTCGGAGCAGATCGACGGGGCAATCACACGGGTCGAGTGGCTGCCCCCGCTGTTCTATTATGCGAATTGAGTGATCCCGGCGCGAATTGACATTTTACGAAGTTCGGCACATAATAGAAACAGAATACTCGTTTTTTGAGAACACTGTATCCGATTATGCCAACCGAACACAAACTTCATGTCGCTATCACCGGGCTTAAAGCGCCGATTGAGCGGGCGCTCGTCGCCCACCTCGAAGCACAGCCGTTGGTCGAATTCAGGCTGCATGAACCCGATGCGGACCTGCGCGAACTGAGCGCGACCGAAGTTTGGGTCACGGGCTATATCGCGGGTGGCAAGGTGACGGGCGCGCAGATCGCGCAGCTTCCGCATCTACGCGGCATTATCGTGTCCGGCATGGGCTTTGAATACATCGACGCCGCCGCTGCCACCGACCGGGGAATCCCCATCGTCAATGCCCCGGAGTTCGCGGTGTCCGTCGCGGAAGCCGCGCTCACCCTGATGCTGCTGATCACCAAGAACTACCCTGCCATGCAGCGCGCCATCCACGCGGCTCAATGGCCCGCCCCCGGCGCAGATCGCGGGCGCACGCTCGCCGGTAAAACCCTCGGCATCGTTGGACTGGGGCGCATCGGCGGGCAGATGGCGCGGTATGGCGCGGCGCTGTCGATGCGCATCATCGCCGCTGATCCGGGGCTTTCGCCGGAGCAGGCACAGGCGCGCGGCGCTGAGGAACTGCTGCCGCTGCCCGCACTGATGGCGCGATCCGACGTGATCTGCGTGTGCGCGCCGCTCAACGACAGCACGCGCCATTTGATCGATGCGCAGGCGTTGGCGGCGGCGAAACCGGGCGCTTACCTCGTGAACGTTGCGCGCGGCGCGTTGGTGGACGAACCCGCGCTGATCGACGCGCTGAAAACCGGGCAGTTGGCGGGAGCGGCGCTCGACGTGCTGGAGACTGAACCGCCGCTGCCGTCTAATCCTTTGCTGAGCATGTCCAACGTCATCCTGACCCCGCATAGTCTGGGGGCGACCGTCGAGAACGCCGACCTGATCGCCGGGTCGGTCTACCGTTCTATCGAATGCTTCCTGCGCGGGGAGCGCCCGCCGAATACGGTTAATCTTTGAAAGGCATAAGCGCCGTGATTATCGATGTGGAAACCTACTACAACCCCGGATTTGCCCTCGCCGGTCTCAAAGGAATCGCGCTGCTGCGTCAGCAGCTTGACGAGGCAGGCATTGATCGGGCGATGCTCTTCCCTGAGCCAAAGCCGCTGGCGACCGACAATGAAGGGGCGTACCAAGTCGTGCAGGCGGATTCCCGGTTTATCGGCGTTGCGTCGGTCAACCCGCATCTGGGAGCCGAAGGCTGTGATCTGCTGCGGCGCTCCCTGACGGAATGGGGCTTTCGCGGGCTGAAGTTGATGCCGGTGCATTACGCCTTTCGTTCGGTCAGTACGCTGGCAGACCCGTTGATCAAGATCGCGGGTGAGTTCAACGTCCCGGTGACGATCCACTCCGGCAATTTCTTCTGTCACCCGCTCGAAATCGCGCAGATGGCGCGGCGTTTCCCCGATGTCATGTTTATCATGGATCACATGGGCTACCGCTACTACGTGCAGGAGGCGATCCTTGCCGCCGAGCAGAACCCGAATCTGTTCCTTGCGACGACGGCAGTCTTCGAGCCGCATTTCATCGCGATGGCGCTCGACAAAGTCGGGGTGGAACGCGTGGTCTTTGGCTCGAACGCGCCGATGGTCATACCGCGTCTTCAGCTCGAAGTGATCCGCGCGCTGAAACTGAGCGCGGACGAGGAAGCGGCGATCTTCTGCGGCAACGCCATGCGCCTCTACGGGCTGAATTGACGGAGGCAAAGAATCACATGAACGATACGGCATGGGTGAAGTCGATTGACTCGGTCGAACTCAAAGGGTCTGCGCTCCTTAAGGGGAAATGGGCGCGCATGGTCGATCTCAGCAGTCCGCAAGCGCGCGGGCTGATCTTCATCGTCGGCGAAATCGAACCCGGCATGGCGACCGGATGGCACGAGCATCCCGAAGACGAGGTTTTCCTCGTCCTATCGGGGCATGGCGTCGTTCGCTGGCGCTTGGAGGATCAGCAGTATGAAGCCGCCGTCGAGCCGGGATCGGCGTTTTTCAAGCGCGGCGGCATCGCGCACGAAATGGAGGCGTCAACCGATGCCCCGCTGTTCGGTATCGGGGTCAAGGTTTAGGCGGCGGCGCTCACCGTTCCGGGTAGCCGAGCGCCGTGCTCAATGTGAGCGCGCTCTGACGCACCAGCGCACCCAACGCGGACAAGCGCTGCTCGACGCGCTCGGCAGGTCCGCTGATCGAGATCGCGGCAATCGGCTGGCGGTCATGGTTGAGGACGGGCGCGGCGACGCACATCGCCGACGGGTTGAACTCGCGCCGATCCGTCGTGTAGCCGTCTTCGCGGGCGCGCAGCAAATCCTCATACAGCGCATCAGGATCGGTGATCGAAAAGGTGGTCGGTTCGCCGAACGTTTGCGCGTCACGCAGCGCATGTAAGCGCTCGACGCTCAACGTCGGAGAGAATGCCAGCAGCGCTTTGCCAATCGCCGTGCAGTTGAGCGGGCGCTGCACGCCGAGCGGGGCATCCATGCGCACGATCTGATCGCTCACCACTTTATCGACATACGTGCAGAAATCGTTCTCGAACACGCCGAGGAACACTGTCTCCTGCGACTCGTCGGCAAGCTGTTTGAGCAGCGGGCGCGAAAGCGTAATCAAATCAGACCGGGCGAGAATCAAATTCGCCAAGCGGATCGCGCCGATCCCGAAAATGTACCGGTCAGTGCCGGGATGTTTGGTGATCAACTCGTGCACCAGCAGGGTATTGAGAATCTTCTGCACCGTGCCTACGCCATAGCCGAGCGTATAGCTGATCTCGCGCGTCCCGATCCCTTCAGGGTGCTTGGCGATCAACTGGAGGATGATCAAGGCGCGCTCGACCCCCACGACGAGCGGACGGTCGTCAGCTTGAACATCAGTTGGCGAATTTGTCACGGGCGGCTTCCTATCGGTAATCTCCACAGTTCCACCTGATATTATCACCGGGGAGACGGGAATTTGCACCTAAAGACTTGGTTAGTCAGCGCCGCACAGCGAGGAGCAGGGCGGTTGGGATGAATTCTGCGACGTACTCCCAACCGCCATCTGCCAGAGTTTAGCTCTCCCAACCGATTTCGGTCTTCATTGTATTGACGCCCGCTTCGAGTTCGGGGAGCACGGTCATCATGGCGTCGCGCGCCGTGCGCCCGTTCAGGATCATTTCCTGAATGGCGGCAGGCAGCGTCAGCGTGCTGATCGACGGCACCATGTACATGGGATTCGGGACGCCCGTCGGAATCGGCGCATCCGCGCCCTGAGCTACCGCCTCTTGCACACCGCCCGCGTTTAGAACCGGGAAGAACGCATAATCGACCGCTTCGCCGATCAACCGCTTGATTTCCGGGTTCTCGTCGAGGATGGTGCAGCCTGTCACGTCTTGATCCCACCATGCCTGCTGTTCGCTGGTGGCAGGCGGCAGGTGACCGGGAACCGTGCAGAGGAACTGGTTTGCGGCGTCGCCGGTCACGAGGTAGCGCACCCATTCTTTGGCGGCATCCGGGTATGGCGTGTTGGCGTTGATGACGAGATAGTTCGGATCATCCTCGGTGGCGCGCAGGATGCGGCGCGGATACGGGAAGACCCCGACTTTGCCGACCAGATCGGGCGCGTTCATGTAGACGCGGCTGAGCACACGCCCCAGATACAGCGTCATCGCCGTTTGCCCGCTCAGGAAGGTGTTGATCAGGTCACCCCATGCCCACCCGGTCGCCGACGGCGACGTGTACTGGTACATGCTGGCATACCACTCAAGGAATTCGACGGTCGCGTCGCTCTCGAAGGTGATGTTCAGGTCTTTGTCGAAATAATCGCCACCGGCAGACCACCAGAACGGCGACACACTGAAGTTTGTGGATGCGTGTTTGCTGAAGGGCAGGCTGATGCCGTATTCCGTCGGCGAGTCAGGATTCAGCGTCCGCGTGAAGTGGCGCGCCGCCGCTTCGAGTTCTTCCCACGTCGTCGGCACGCCGATGCCCGCTTCTTCGAACAGGTCTTGGCGATACCAGAACATCACGACGCCGCCGCCGAACGGGATACCGTAGCTCGTCCCATTGAGCTTCATGACGCTGTTGCCATAGAAGAAGTCATCGCCGCCGAGCGACTCCACCAGATCGTCAATCGGTAGGAGCTGCCCGCGTGCCGCTACGCCGAGCGCCGTCGCCGGATTCGGCTGGAGCACGTCGAGCGACGTGACGCCGGAGGTCAGCGCCGCGACCATGCGTTCGACGATCTGCTCGGCACCGGTAAGCTGAAGCTCGACGCGGATGTCCGGGTGCGCCGCTTCAAACGCGCGGATGTTCTGGCGGTGCGCTTCCACCTGCGGCGCATCGACTTCCTGCGTGAGGAAACGAAGATAGGCGATCTGATCCTGCGCGAGCAGGCGCGGCAGACCGGTCGAGAGCGCGGCAAGTCCAGCGCCGCCCGCAGCACTTAATTTCAGAAAATCACGACGGCTCAATCCAGTTTTCTTCAAACTCATTTTGGTCTCTCCTAATGGTTTCACTTGCCGATCTTGAAAGCGATTTTCTTTTTGCCCGCGCACTTCACCTCCTTACTCTGGACTCGACGACCCGGTTAGCCTTTGACGGCTCCTGCCGTAAAACCGGCGACGAGGTGACGCTGGATGATGGCGAACAGGATCAGCACGGGGACGGTAGCGACCACCCCGGCAGCATTGACCATTCCCCACGAATAGAAGCCGCTCTGTTCGCCGATGATCGTTTTCAGCGCGCTTGAAATCACCATGCTGCGCTCGGACGCGGCGAAAATCGATGCGAACAGGACTTCATTCCATGACAGGATGAATGTGAAAATGAAGGTGGCGATGATGCCCGGACGCGCCAGCGGCATGACGACGCGCAGGAACGCCTGTGCGCGGGTCGCGCCGTCCACCATTGCCGCCGCTTCGAGATCGAGCGGGATGGCGGCGAAATACGAGCGCATCATCCACACGGCAAACGGCAGCGTGAACGAAACATGCGTGATCGCCAGCGGCAGCACCCCTTCGGTGATGCCCAACTGCGCCCACAGCGTGAAGATCGGGATCACCAGCAGGATGTGCGGCAGGATGTACACGAGCAGGATCAAGTAGGTGAAGAAGCGCAGACCGGGCAGCCGGAAGCGGGTGATCGTGTAGCACAGTCCGATGCTCAGGAACACGCCCATGAACGACGCCAGCGTCGAAACGATCAAGCCGTTGAGGAAGGCGCGCGGCACGTTCGAGACGTTGACAAGTTCCTGATACGCCTCAAGCGTCCAGCGGGACGGGAAGAACTGCGGCGGGATGCGATACATATCCGGCGCGGGCTTGAACGAACTCACCGTCATGTAGATCAGCGGCAGACCGAGGATGAGCATGACCACGATGGCGATCAACAGGTAGCTCAGCATCCGCGCCGTGTGGATGATTCTGGTCGTCTGCTGCGGCGTTAAGCGGCTGATGGCGCTCATTGCAATTTCTCCTCTGCGCGCCGGTACAGGAACATGAAGCCGAGCATGAAACCGGCAAGCACGATCATCGCGAGGAACGACAGCGTCGCCGAGCGCCCGATGCTGAACTCGCGGAACATGGTGTCATAGATCAGCAGGGGCAGCGTTTGCGTCGAATTGAGCGGTCCGCCGTCGGTGAGCAGCGCGATCACCTCCCAGTTGTTGAACGTCCACACGACGCGCAGCAGGGAAACGACCGCAATGACCGGCATGAGCATCGGCAGCGTGACGAAGCGGAATGCCTGCCAGCGGCTTGCCCCATCGACTTTCGCCGCTTCGTACAACTGCTCGTCGATGCTTTGCAGCCCCGCGAGGAAGTTGATGACCATGAACGGGAAGAACTTCCACACGGTGATCATGATGACCGTCGGCATGGCGGTCGCCGTCGAAGCGAACCATGTATTCGGGATGGGCAGACCGAGGTTGCGCACGCCGAAGTAGACAATGCCGACGCTGTCACTGAGCATGAAGCGCCAGATAATCGCCGCGACGGCGGTCGGCACGACATAGCTGAACAGCAGGAAGCCGCGAAAGATGTTCCGACCCGGAAAGCGTTGATGCAGCAGCAGCGCAATCGCCAAGCCCAACACGATTTGAAAGGGCACAGTCGTCAGCGTATAGACGAGGTCGTTTTTAAGTGCCTCCCAGAACAGCGGCGAGGACAGGATGTTCTGGAAATTCTCTAAGCCGATATAGGTGCCGGTCGTATCGAACAGGCTGCGCCGCTGAAACGCGAGACTCAGCACGCTGATTAACGGATACGTGCCGAGCAGCAGCAGGATGATGAATCCGGGCAGGAATAACAGCAGCATCATCACCATGTCGCCGCGCTGCACGAGTCCGCCCCCGGCAAGCGTGATGCCGAGACGACTCGCAAGGTTGCGCTTGCGGGCAGCACGAGGCGGTGGTGTGATCGCTGCCGGGTGCGTTTCTTCCATCAGCTACTCCTCTTAGACTATCCCGAACGTTCGGTAACGCCCGCCCACGCACGCGGCTGCTGCGCGCCGCGCTTCCGGGCGAGCACCCGGCGGGCGGCGGCGGCGATATGCGGCGCGGTCAGCTTGTGTTTTTCCGCGAGGTCGTCGTTGGGAGCCGACTCGCTGTATTCGTCCAGAATGCCGACCCGTTCCATGAACGCCGGGTAGCTTTCGACGACGGCTTCTGCGACCGCGCCGCCAAACCCGCCGAGCACGTTGTGGTTTTCGACGGTGACGATTGCGCCGACATCGCGCGCGACCTGCGCGATCAGCGCCGTGTCGAGCGGTTTGACCGTCGGCATGTTGATCACCCCGGCGCTGATACCCTCTGCGTTGAGCAGTTCGGCGGCTTCGAGGGTGTAGGGCAGCAGCAAGCCGGAATTCATCAGCATCACGTCGTGACCGTCGCGCAGCACCGTGCCCTGACCGAAACGGAACTGGTAGCCCTCGTCAAAGACGACGGGCCATTCGTCGCGCCCGACCCGGATATACATGGGTCCCGTGTATTCCAGCGCGAAGTGCAGCACGGCGCGCAGTTCGATCACATCCGCCGTGTCGATCACGACCATGTTGGGCATGGCGCGCATCGACGCCGTGTCTTCCAGCGTTTGCTGGCTGACGCCCTGCCGCCCGGTGAAAATGCCCGCGTACGCGCCGATCACCTTGACGTTGTTGCGCGAGTAGTCCACGCACATCGAGATTTGATCGGCGGCGCGTTTGCTGGCGAAGCGGGCAAACGTCAGCGCGACCGGGATCAAGCCCATCGTCGCCAAGCCCGCCGCCACGCCGATCATGTTCTGCTCGGCGATGCCGACTTCGACGGTGCGTTCCGGGTACGCCTTGCGGAAGTAGATCGACTTCACCGAGTTAACCAAGTCCGCGTTGACGACGACCAACTTCGGGTATATGCCGCCCAGTTCGAGCAGCGTCTTGCCGAGCGCCTCGCGCAGTGATGATTTCTGCCACTCCATCGCGCTATCCTCCTAACGCCTGCAAACGGGCGCTGACTTCGGCGCGGGCAAGTTCGAGTTCCGCGCCTTCGAGCTTCTTCGCGTGCCAGTCGGGCTGGTTCTCCATGAAGGAGAAGCCTTTGCCCTTGACTGTGCGCGCGATGATCACGGTCGGTTTGCCTTTGGTCGCCCGTGCTTCGCGGAAGGCATCCAAGATCAGCGCGAGATCGTGTCCGGGGATGTCGATCACATGCCAACCGAACGCTTCCCACTTGGCATTGTACGGTTCGAGGCTTGGCATCACTTCGAGCGTGACGCCGCCCTGCAAGCCGTTCCAATCGACGAGGGCGACGAGGTTGTCGAGTTTGAATTTCGCCGCCGACATCGCTGCTTCCCAGACATTGCCTTCTTCGGTTTCGCCGTCGCCGAGCAAGCAGTAGGCGCGTGTCTCTTTGCCGAGCAAGCGCGCGCCGATGGCGATCCCTGCCGCGACCGACAGCCCCTGACCGAGCGATCCGGTGGACAGTTCGACCCCCGGCGTGAGCAGCGTGTCGGGGTGTCCCTGCAAGCGCGAACCGAGCGACTCGAAGGTGAACAGCTCGTCGCGCGGGAAGAAACCACGCCGCGAGAGCACCGCGTACAAACCGAGCGCGCCGTGTCCCTTGGACAGCACGAAACGGTCGCGGTCTGCCCATTTGGGATCATCCGGTGTGAGGCGCATCTCGTGGAAGTAGAGTGTCACGAGCAGTTCCACGATGGAGAGCGATGGACCCGGATGCCCTGACCCGACATAGCCGAGCGTCTCGACGATGTCGGAGCGCACGAGTTCGCAGGTGCGTTGGAGAGATCGAATCATCTCCGTCGGCGCTGCAGCTGCTTGTGTCATACGATCTTGCTCCCTCTAATCAAGGTCTAGCCAGCGATTTTCGGACTGCCAGTGCGGGTGTTCCTGCGTCGCCTTGACGTAGTCTTCGGCAGGCTCGATGGTTTTGATGAGCTTCAGCGCCGCACACGCATCTGCCAGATCGGGCTGCATCGGTGTGCCGCTGCGCACCGCTTCTGCGAATGCGCGGAGTTCTCCGACATAGCCACCGAGCACGAGGCTCTGGTTCTCATCGTTCGGAATCGACATGCCCGGCTCCCACCCGTCGATGTGTCCGTCCGGTCGGTAATGCGCGAGTTGGAGCAGGTTTTCGGCGATCACGAACTGCCCATCCCCGGTGATCTCGACGCGCTCGTTAGCGCGCATCCACTGATGCTGGTCGGATATATACAGTGTCCCGACCGCCCCGGAGACAAAGCGCAGCACGATGGCGTAATTGATGTACGAACCATCCCGCTCGTATTTTTGGTGGGTCAGTTCCGCGACATCGCCCATGAGAAAGCGCAGCAGATCGAACATATGGATGCCCATGTCGAGCAGCAGCGCGAACCCGCTGCCATGCTTCCAACCGCCCGCCATGCGTACCTGTATGCCGCTTGCCGTGCCAAAAGCGGGCGCGTCGATGATCTGCTTGAGCTGTTGATAGATCAGCGCGTAGCGTTTCATCATGCCCACCATGACGCCGGTCGCGTGTGCCTGACGCAGACGCCCGGCTTCTGCCAGCGAAAGCGCAGGGGGTTTCTCGACAAAGACGGGCAGCCCGCAATCCCGCGCCTCTTCGGTAAGCTGTGCGTGGGTGGCTGCTCCGGTACAGATGAGGACGGCGTCCACCCGTTCGGCGTCGAGCATCCGGCGGTGATCGGTGTAGATACGCTCTGCGCCAAACCAGCGGGCGGCGCGCTGTGCTTTGCCTTCATCCAGATCACACGCGGCAATCAGGCGCAGACCCGCCATGTGCAGCGATGGATACAGGCATTTCGTCGCGTGCCGTCCACAACCGATAAACGCAATCCGCAGCGCTTCCATTCGTCCCTCTCTACGCGATATGCACGCCGCCGTTGGCGGTGATCACTTCGCCGACGATGTAATTCCCGCCCGGACCACACAGGAACGCCACGATTTCGCCGACCTCCTCGACCGTGCCGAAGCGCTTGAGCGGGATAGTGTCGATCAGCCGTTCCAGCCGCGTCGGGTCGATATTCTTCTCCCATCCGGTATCGAAATAGCCGGGGGCGACGGCGTTGACGAGGATTCCCTGCGGCGCAGCCCAGCGGGCTAGGGAACGCGTGAAGCCCATGATCCCCGCTTTCGCCGACGAATAATGCACGTCGCAGCTCAAGCCGCCGCGCTGACCGGAAATCGAGGTGATATTGACGATGTGTCCCGCTTTTCGCTCGACCATGCCGGGGAGCACGGCTTTGGTACACAGAAAATAGGCTTTCAGGTTGAGGTCGAGCACCCAATCCCACTCCTCGACACCGGTCTCGAGGATGTTCTTGAGGATGTTCTGTCCGGCATTGTTCACGAGGATGTCGATGGGTCCGAGCGCCGCCTCGACCGCGCTCACCATGCGGGTGATCGCATCGAGATCGGTCACGTCGGCTTGAAATGCTTGGGCGCGGCGTCCCATCGCCGTAATCTCGGCGGCGACGGCTTCCGCCTGTTCCTGACCGCGCAGATAGTTGACGGCGATGTCCGCGCCGTATTCCGCCAGCGATTTCGCGATGCCTGCGCCAATTCCGCGTGATGAGCCGGTGACGAGGGCGACTTTGCCTTGCAGGTTGATCATTGGTGTCCCTAACCCAAATCCGTAAGTGACAATTGGAAATTCAATTTCCGTTATTCATATACAGTGTATTCAGCACTGTATCTGCTGTCAAATATGTGCTGCGTATCATCAATCCGGGTGTGTCAGCACGACTTTGATGCTGTCGCCCTGACCCTGCGCCAGCCGCGCGAAGACCTGCGCGCCCCCGCGTAATGGTTCAACGCCCGTGATCAAGCAGGCGGGATCGAAAATGTGATCTGCCAGCAGCCCGCGCGCCAGATCGAACTCGTCCGGCGTGAAGTTGAACGTGCCGCGCAGCGTGATCTCGCGGGCGACGAACGGCGCGAGATTCACCTCGACCGTGCGCCAGCCGCCGAGCGCGATCACCGTGCCGCCGGGACCCACCGCGTTGAGCGCTTGCCCCAACGTCGCCGTAATGCCAACCGCGTCGAAGGCGGTATCTACTTCGGCGTCCGGCGCGTTTGGCGTCGGCTGGAGCGCCGCCTCTGCCACGTTGATCGCCTGATCCGCCCCGAGCCGCCGAGCCGCTTCGAGCCGCGCCGGGTTGACATCAGTTATGCGGATCGACTGTGCGCCCGCCCGACGCGCCGCGACCAGCGTCAGCAGACCGATGGGCCCGCATCCGGCGATCAAGACCTGTTTGCCAAGCAGATCGCCCGCCTGCCGCACCGCGTGCAGCGCGACGGCGAACGGTTCGGTCAGCGTTCCGGCGGCGAAGTCGAGCGCATCGGGCAGCAGGACGAGGTTTGTCACCGGCACGCGGAAACGTTCGAGCATCGCGCCGTCGATGTTCCCGCCGTAGAAGCGGCGGCGGCGGCACAAATTGCGCTGACCGCGCTGGCAGAAATCGCACGTACCGCACGCGACGAACGGCTGCACGATCACCCGCGCGCCGATCCATGTACCCGGCACGGACTCCCCGATCTGGCTCACGATGCCGGTCGCTTCATGCCCCATGATCATGGGCGGCACGCGCCGACCGCTTTCCCCGGTGTAGCCGTGCAGATCGGAGCCGCAAATCCCAACCGCGCGCACATTGACGATCACTTCGCCTGCTTCCGGCGGCTGTTCGTGCCAGTCGTCCCAGCGCAGATCATGCGCGCCGCAGTACACCAGCGCTTTCATGCCGATACCTCCGCCAGCAGCGCGGGCAGCCAGACGACGCGCAGTCCGAAGTCAGCGGCGAAGCGCCCCATATACGCGGCGCTGAGCGGCGAGTCGGCGATTACGAGTTCCGCGCCCAGTTCGCGCGCATGGGTCAAACGGGCGCGCGCCAAACCTTCGGCGAGGGCGGGGTAGGTTTGCCAGAGACCATCATCCGCGCCGCTGCTGCGGCTGAGCGCGCGCGTCCAGACGGAAGACGCACGGTCGATGTTGAGGGCGTCCACCAGCGAGCGCAGCGCCTCGTAGATCGTCCCCGCGCCGAGCGCCGCGTCGTCGCCGGTGTAACCGGGCTGCACGACTTCGGCTTTCGGCAGCGCGTCCGCGAGGAGCGCCGCCGCGCGGCTGTCGTGCAGCAGCGCCTTGACCCGTGCGCGAGGCGCGAGGTTCAGCGCGCCGGACTGCGCCGCCAGATACTCGATCAGCGAGATCAGCGTGACAGCCTCAGGCAGATCGACGCCGAGCGCCGGATACACGCAGCGTAAAGCCCAGAGCGCGGCGGGACTGTCGGCGATGACCGTGCGCGCGCCGGATCGCCGGATCGCGTCGGCGACCTTGTGCGCCTGTGCGCGGGCATGGTCATGCGCGCCGAGCACATATGCCAGCGCACCGGACTGCGCGATCAGCGCGGACGCCTGCACGCCGCAGCGCTCCAATATTCCGAGGGCGGTTTCCGCCAGCGCGGGATCGCCCCACTCGGCGATCTCGCCGCCGAACAGGAGAATGTCGCCGCTGACTTCCGGCACGCTCGCCGCTGACTCGACGACGGCATGGATTATCTCCGGCGCGAGTCCCGCCGCGAAGACCTCGGCGCGTGCCGCCAGCACATAGCCGCTAACCGGGTAATGACTGATGCACCATGCCTCGGAAATGCTGTCCAGCGTCGATTGGTAGAGCAGTTCGACGGCGCGCGGCGTCCAGTCGAGCATTCCATTCAGGTTGCGCCAGAGCATCATGGCGCGGGCGCGGGTCGTGTGACTCTCAAGCTGCGTGATGTTGGAGACTTCGCCCGCCGGTTTGCACATCGGACAGAAGCGGCAGCCATGCAGTTTGTCTTCGTATTGTCGGAGCATCGCGCACCTTGCCTCTCAGTTCGTCGGTCCGAACCCCATCTTGCCGGGGTTGAGGATGTTGTGCGGGTCTAGACTCTGCTTCAGCCCTTCGAGCACTTGGAACGCCGAGCCGTATTGTTCACGCACGAGCCGCGCCAGCTTCAAGCCGACGCCGTGATGCTCGTTGAGCACGCCGCCGCACGCAATCGACGTGCG
>JACSRG010000540.1 GCA_014879865.1 Anaerolinea sp. | reverse complement strand
TTGGCGACCGGTCCCACCATTACGATGTGCCAGTCGGGGCGCGCCGCCGCAATTTGCGCCAACAGATTCAAATCCATGCGCTCGTCAATCACGCCGAAGTAGCCGAGAATCGGCGCATCCAATCCGGCGAGTTCGGGCGGCAGATCGAAATTCTGGCGCTTGGCGGCGCGGGCAAAATGCTCAATCTCGACGCCGCTGGGGAACAAGTGCGTGTTGGGGTTGTGCGCGAGTTTGTCACGATACAGACTGACTCCGCCAGTGAAAACTACATCGGAACGCGTCAGCACAGCACGTTCGCGGTCGCGCAGTTCCGCCGGAGCGCCTTTAAACGCTGCTAGTTGATCCATCACGTCATAAACGAGCATACGCGGGTTGAGCGCGTCGATGAAGTCGGACGCCATCGGCGTGTACAGCCACAAGATCGGGCGCTCGATGTCCTGTACTTCGAGGTAATCGAGCAGGCGCTCGCAGTAAACCTGCGTCGTGAGCGGGTCGCCATGCCCGATCCAGCGGTGCGCGCTCACGGGCTGCGCGAGGCGGGCGACGGTCACATTGGTGCTTTTTTGACCGGGGAAGATTTCCAGTAAAGGCTGTCCGCTGCCTTCGACGGTGATCGGTTCTTCTACATATAGGACGCGGAACTGCCGCGCGAACCGCGCAAGCAGGTGCTGCGGGCGCTGCCAGACAAAGTCCCAGCGCAGATGACTGACACAGATCAGGTCACGCATTTACATTAATCCTCAGTTGGCTGCGTTACAATCCGAATTTCACCTATATTAATTTCTTAATTAAGTTTTGTACATGGGTCACGCAGACACCGTCAAAATAGACCGGCTGGATAATCGCAGGGGGCTTAACAATCCTGTTATACTGTTTGTAAGCTCAACAAGGAACTTTGCGATGTTGAAGATTGACCACGCGCTCTATGTGCATGCGCCGATCAGTATGGTGTATGCCTTCTGGACACGTTTCGAGGACTATCCGGGCTTTATGCAGGGGGTTCTCACGGTCAAACGCCCCACATGGACACGCCTCATCTGGCACGCCAACTACGCCGGGGATTATGAGACTTGGGAAGCACACCTCACCGTGCGCAGCAAGAACGAAACGCTGGCATGGGAGAGCGTGAATTACCGGACAAACAATATGCGTCTGGATTTCTACTCCATCGCGCCCGACCTCACGCTGCTGAAACTGCACGCCGAGTATGAAATGCTGCACATCCTCGAAGATATCGGCGTCACGTTGGGCGCGGTTTCGCAGCGGCTCTACGGCGATCTCGTGCGCGCCCAGTACGTGATTGAAGGCAACACACCGCATCGGGTCGCGGTCGCACTGAATTGACCTTTACGGTTGTGCGGTGGCAGCGGGCGCTTGAGCGATCTCGTTCCAGCGCTCGGTGACGCGCTGCTGGTGGGCGCGCTGTTCGTCCGTCCACCACAGTCGGATGTAGGCATAAATGTTCATGATCTGTTCGTCAGTCAGCGTCCCGGCGAACGGCGGCATGGGATACTGCGCCAGCGGGTTGACAACACCCTCACGGGTGACCCGCAGCAGCAGTTGATCGGGGTGCTGCCATGTATGCCCGGTCGAGTCGTGCGGCGGCACAGTGATCATCCCTAAATCCAATGTCACTTGCAGCGACTCGGCGATCTGCCCTTCCCCGCTGTAGCCGTGACAATGCGCGCAGTACAGGTCGTAGTTGGCTTTTCCGTCAAGCAGAACCGGATCGGTCAGCGACGAGGTCGGCAGCGCTTCCGGCGCGACCAACGTAATCTGCGAGCGATGCGTTGGACGGCTGTTCGCACCGCAGGCAGTGAGCAGCAGCGCGAGCAAAATCAGCATAGATAAGCGCATAGGTTCTTTCCTGAAACTCGGTATCGTATCGCTGCAATGATACCGGAATTTTGACCTTTTTAGCCGGATAAATATCACCCGATGTCGTACTGGTGGTATGCAGTGATTTTGTGGGGATGATCTTCCTCGACCGTCAGGTCATGGGCTTGGAAGGCGCTTCCCTGCTCCGATTCCATCAACACGACCACATGATATTTGTCGAGCGCCAACACCTGTGCCACGCGCAGCCGCCCAATCTGCGACCAGCGCCCGCGCCACTCGTCGAGACGCGACTCGGCGGGGTGCGCTTCGAGGAGCGGTGCGGCGTAGCTTTCGGCGATGAACTGGCGTAAGCGATCCCACTTCCCGGCATTGTAGAGCGTCATCTGTGCGATCAGGCGCATGCCTGCCGGGTTAGTGATGAGCGCGGTTTTGTCTTGCATCGTGTCTTGTCCCTCTCCATAGGTCGATAGCCCGATTTCTTAAATCGGTGTTATAGTTGAAGGCATTGAGATGATTCCTGAAACGGTGCCAAATATTATGATACGGATCATGATAGCCGATGATCATGCAGTTGTGCGTCAGGGGCTTAGGATGTTTCTTACCCTCGACCCATCGCTCGAAATAATCGGTGAAGCCAGTAATGGTAAAGAAGCACTCGAAGCTGCCCGCCAACTGAAACCCGATGTCGTGCTGATGGATTTGCTCATGCCGGTGATGGATGGCATCGAGGCAACCGCGGCGATCAAACGGGAACTCCCGGATACGGAAGTCATCGCTCTCACGAGCGTGCTTGAAGACGCTTCAGTGATCGGCGCAATCCGCGCGGGAGCACTCGGCTATCTGCTCAAAGATACCAAAGCCGAAGAACTCATTCAGGCGATCAAAGCCGCGTCCGAAGGGCAGGTGCAGCTCTCCCCGCAGGCGGCAGCCCGCCTCATGCGCGAAGTGCGCGCCCCGGAAAGCCCGGAAGCCCTCACCGAACGCGAAACCGAAGTGCTGCGTTTGCTGGCGCAGGGGCACTCGAACAAGGAAATCGCGCAGTTGCTCACCATTGGCGAGAAAACCGTCAAGACGCACGTGAGCAGTATACTGGCAAAACTGAATGTGTCCAGCCGAACGCAAGCGGCGCTGTACGCCGTGCGCATCGGACTTGTGGACAAAGCCGAGTCATAAGCGGTAAGAAGTCAAAGTTTCTGGATGAATTAAGCAGGTGTCTCAGCAATTTCTCAAAGACGAGATCGAACTCCTGTATGCCGCCTCCAATAAGCTCACGCAAGCTTCCACTCCAGCCGAGTCACTGGAAGCCGTCAGCGATTATGCGCGTGAAAACGGCGCAGCGCGCGGCGTTTTGTTTTATACCGACAGCGCCAGCAGCCCGACCAGTCTGGAAGTCGTAGCGGAATGGGTCAAGGGCAAGACGCCACCGCTCGGCGTCGGAACACGGTTCGAGATTCCGCGTAATTTGCTGAACCGGGTGACGGCGTCTGCCAATGACCGTCCGATTCTGGTCCCGGATGTGTTGATCAGCGAGGCGCTGGACGACGTCAACCGCGACCTTTTCTCGCATTATCACATGCTCAGTACGGCGATCCTGCCGCTGCACATCAACGATCGCTGGGTCGGGGTCATGCTGTTCGCGTGGGATAGATCGTATCTGTTTGACGAACACGAACAGCGCATCTTGACCGCGCTCATCCAGCAGTCCAGCCCGGTGATCGACTCGATGCGCCTGTTCGAGCAAACGCAGCGCCGCGCCTCCGAGCTCGAAATCGCCAACAACGAGATGGACATCCTCTACAGTTCATCACACTTGCTGACGCGCGCGCAGACCAACGACGAACTGCTGGCAGCGGTCAGCGCGTATGCATTGGACTGCGGCGCAAACAGTGGCGTGCTGTTTTTCGTCGAGGGCGGCGAACAAGCCCCCGACTCGCTGGTCGTGATGGCACAGTGGGACACGCTGCCCGACGCCGCAAATCGGGGCGGCGAACGCTACCGCTTAAGTTCGCACACGGTGAATCAAATCTGGCTAAGCAACCCCACCCGCCCCGAATTGATCAGCGACATGCTGATCGACGAGCGGCTCGATGCGGCAACACGCGCCTTTTATGCCAGCCTCAACATCCGCGCGACAGTCATTTTGCCGCTCAACAATCGCGGACGGTGGGTCGGCATGATCGCCTTCAACTGGCGCGACCCGCACCAGTTCAACGAACGTGATCAGCGCGTCTTCACCGCCCTGATCCAGCAAGCCGCGCCCGCCATCGACGCGCTGCGCCTGCTGGAAACCAGCCGCGAACGCGCCGAACGCGCTGAACTCCTGCTCGAAATCAATACAGCACTATCACGGGCAGCCAACGAAGCCGAAATCCTCAACGCGATTGCCCTGTATACCGAATGCCAGTCGGCGCTCGGCTTGACGCTCAACTATCTGGACATCGACGACGAAGGCAACCCGACCAGTTCACGCCCGGTCGCCATCTGGCGCGATGGCGCGGCGGCGCTTTACGATCCCGAAGTTCATTACATCGTGCCGCTGTCGAAGTTCGGCATCGCGACGCTCTGGATCAACCAACCCGAACAGGTGCTTTTGATCGAAGACATCGCCTCGTATGAGTGGATCACGGCGGCAGCGCGCACGGAAATGCTCGACCTGATGAAGACGCGTGCGCTGGCGCTCCTTCCCCTGCACGCGGGCGGACGCTATCAAGGTGTGCTGTCGATCCTGTGGTTCGAACCGCATGTGTTCACCGAACAGGAAAAATACGTCTACAACGTGCTGATGCAAACCCTGCCATCGGTAGTGGCGACGCGCCGCGCCTACCTTTCCGAGGAAGCCGCGCGCGAAGAAACCGAACTGCTCTACCAAGCGGGCGAAGCGATCAACGCGGCGACAACCTTTCAGGAAATGGCGGAGGCAGTCGCGCATCTCGACATCAGCTTGCACAGCATCGTGCTGACGGCTTGGCAAAACTTCGATTTCGAAGGCGCGGAGTATTTCGAGATCATCGCCACCGCCAAAGGGGGGAATTATCAGACAGGGCAGCGCTTCAGCGTCGCCGATTTCCCGGTGGTTGCCCAAATGCCGCACAAGGGACTGTTCATCGTCGAGGACATGAATGATGACGCGCGGATCGACTCGGTCAGCGCGAGCAACTGGGCGAAATTCGGGACGTTCGCGCGGATCGGCGTCGCGCTTTCGCTCAACAACCGCTGGATCGGCAACCTTGCCTTCCAGAGTGATAAGCCGCGCCGCTATACCGCCCGCGACAAGCGACTGGTCGCCGGTATGGGCGATCTCGTCTCGGCGGCGCTGGAACGCATCCGCTTGCAGGCAGAGACCGAAGTGGCACGGCAGCGTGCCGAAACACTGGCGATGGTCAACGCGGCACTCTCCCAAGCGAAAACCGAGTGGGATATTCTGGCGGCGGTGGGCTTGTACACCTGCCAGATCGAACCGGCGAATATGGCACTGCACTACCTCTACAGCGACGAGACCGGCATTCCGATCACCATGAGCGTTGAAGCCGCATGGGAATACGGCGAACCAGCCCCGAATTACCCGACGCTCGGTCACATCTACGACATGCGCGATTCCAGCTCGATGCAGTTGGTGATCAACAATCCGAAGCATGCCTTGATGATCGAAGACCTCAATACCGATCCGCGTATTGCCGCGCCGCTGCGCGAGTTGATGATCAAGCGACTTCGTCATCAAGCGCTGGTCGTGATTCCGCTGTTCAGCAGCGGCGGCTGGCAGGGGACTATCGGCTTGGCGTGGAACGAGCCGCGCCGCTTCACCGACAATGACCGCCGCATCTGCGAGGCGCTGATCCAGACGGTCGGCGCGGTGGTCGCCAGCCGCCGTTCCTATCTCGCCGCCGAAAATGCGCGCCGTGAAAATGAACAGCGCGCGCGCGAACTCGAAACCGTCGCCAAAGTGAGCGCCGCCGCTGCCACCTTACAGGGCGTCGATGATCTGCTCAACACAGTCGCGCAGTTGACGACGACGAACTTCAACCTGTACCACGTGCAGGTGTATCTGTACGACGAAACCACCCACGAACTGATCCTCGCGCCGGACAACGGCGAACATATCCGCCTTGAAGATGAGCAGTTCGCCGCAGCCCAAGCGGGAAACATGCGCCGGATCGTGATTCGCAACCGCGCCGAAGAAATCGACCACGATCTGCGTTTGCCGGAGACTGCGGCGCAGCTTGCCGTGCCGCTGGTCGTCGGCGACAAGCTGATCGGCGTGATGGATATTCGCGCGCGGGAAAGCAGTCGTTTCGGCAGTACCGATGCGCTGGTCATGTCCACGCTCGCCGATCAGATCGCGGTCGCCGTGCAGAACGCCCGGCTGTATGCGCAGGCGCAGGAACTCGCCGTACTGGAGGAACGCAATCGCCTCGCCCGCGAACTGCATGACTCGGTCTCGCAGGCGCTGTACGGCATTGCGCTTGGCACGCGCACCGCCCGCACCCTGCTGGATCGTGATCCCAAACTGGTCGCCGAACCGCTCGACTACGTGCTGTCGCTGGCAGAAGCCGGGCTGACCGAAATGCGCGCGCTGATCTTCGAACTGCGCCCGGAAGCGCTGCGCAACGAGGGCTTGATCGCCGCGCTGACCAAACAGGCGGCGTCACTCCAAGCGCGGCATGGCATTCAGGTCGAAACCGACTTGTGTGTCGAACCGGAAATCCGCATCGAGATCAAAGAGGCGCTCTACCAGATCGCCCGCGAAGCGATGCACAACACGGTCAAACACGCCCGTGCCAGCCGGGTGATGCTCACGCTGCAAGCGCGCCCCGACGCGCTCGTCCTCGACCTGCGCGACGACGGGATCGGCTTCGATACCGGCGAATCCTTCCCCGGTCATCTCGGCTTACACTCGATGCGCGAACGCGCGCTCCGGCTCAAAGGGACGATCACCCTCGAAAGCACGCCGGGGTTTGGTACGCATATCGCCGTGACCATCCCGGTAACTTAGTCCGCGCAAAGGTCGCCGTTCAGACTAAAGGCGGAGTCTTCCGTACGCCTTAAGACGGAGCTGATCCTCCGACGTTCGGGAGACGCCGCTCCCAAGAGAATCGCGTTTAATAGATAGGTAGGCGCGGAATACCTCTAGGGAGCGATAATGGTCCTTCGGTTAGCAACAGCCACGGTGACAGCACGGCTTTCGGGGCAGCGCGGACGTGCAATCGTTAACGCGAAGGGGCATCATTTTGTGGTCGATTCTCCCCTCACGCTCGGCGGTCCCAATGAGGAAATCAACCCGATTGATCTGCTGCTGTCCGCGCTGGCGACGCATGGAACCTTCACCGTCGAACGTATTGCGCGCGAACTGGGCTTACCGCTGACCAATGCCTCGATGCTCGTCAGCGGCAGTTTTGACCCGCGCGGCGTCGCCGGGGAATCCATCGATCCGTACTTACAGACTATCCGCGTCCGGCTCAATCTTGAAGGCGTGACTCGCGATCAAGCGCAGATGCTTGCCGACGCCTACAAACTTCGCTGCCCCGTCTACGCGACGCTGAGTAAAGCCACCCGCATCGACTTGGAGATCGTCTCCGATTCTGTGACAACATCCGGTAGCTGACCACAAGTCATCCCTAATTGCCACTCACGGTACGGCGCTCCGCCGCACCGTTTTTTAGCATTCTCTCACATCAATACCTATCCGGTCACTGTACCATAGAGCATGTTATAACAATTGAAATAACAGAGCGGAGTACTGAGTTATGGCTCATGCGATCCACGATCAGGTTGTGGTGATCACGGGCGCGTCCTCCGGGATGGGGCGTGAAATGGCGCTCAAATTCGCTGCCAAAGGTGCTTCAGTGGTGCTGGCAGCGCGGAATGAGGGCGCACTGGAAATGGTGGCGTTGGAAATCCGGCAGAACGGCGGCACGGCGCATGTCGTCCCCACCGATGTTTCGTCGTGGGAGCAGGTCGATTCGCTGGCACAGGAAGCCATGACCGTATTCGGTCAGATCAACACATGGATCAACGACGCGGGTGTGTCGATCTACGCGACCGTTGAAGAAACCGACCCGGAAGAGTTCGAGCAGTTGATTCATATCAACCTGCTTGGCGTGATCTACGGGTCGAAAGCCGCGCTCAGTCGGATGCGTGCGCAGGGCTTCGGCACGATCATCAATTTCGGCTCGGTATTGTCGGATCGTGCGGTGCCGCTGCAATCCGCCTATATCGCCTCCAAGTTCGGCGTCAAGGGTTTCACCCAAGCGCTGCGCCTTGAAGTGATGCGCGAGCGCCTGCCCATCAACGTGACGTTGGTGCTCCCGGCAGGCGTCAATACGCCGTTTTTCAGCCATGCGCGCTCGAAGATGGGCGTCAAGCCGCAGCCGCTGCCCCCGGTCTACAAGCCGGAAGCCGTAGCAGACGCTGTGCTGTACGCGGCGGAACATCCACGCCGTGATGTTCACGTCGGCGGCGCAAGCTGGATGTTCAGCTTCGGTCAGCGGTTGAGTCCGGCGCTGATGGATCGCTTCGCGCTGATCGGCGACTGGACGGCGCGCCTGCAAAAGACGAATGAGCCGGATGACCGGCGCGATAACCTGTTCAGCCCGGTGAATGAGCCGGGGCAGGTTCACGGTGAATTCGAGCACCTCACCAAGCCGAGTTTGTATGCGCGGTTGGTCGAAATGCAGCCGACATGGACGAGGGTGGTCGTGCCTACCCTGTTCGCGGCAGCAGTATTCTTTTTGAGACGGCGATAGCAAGGGACGGAGGATAGAGCGATGGCAAATGGACAGCAGTCGTCACGGCGCGAAGCCCTGATGCAGCAGGTCGAGGAAAAACGGATTCAGAACAGCGAGATGAGCAACATCAACATCGGGACGAATGAACGCTATATTTCGCTGGCGGCGGGCTTGACGCTGATTTTCGCGGGCATCCGGCGCGGCGACTTCACCGGCTTTCTGATGACCGTGTTCGGCGGCTACATGATCTTGCGCGGCGCGACGGGTCACGACACGGTGTACAAACAGGCGGGGGTCAGCACCGCCGTTGCGACCAACCCGCAGCGCGTGAGCGTGCCGCACACGCAGGGCATTCATGTCGAGGCAACCACGACGGTCAACCGCCCGGCTGCCGATGTGTATGCCTTCTGGCGCAACTTTGAGAATCTGCCCCAGTTCATGAATCATCTGGAACGGGTCGAAGTGATGGAAGGCGGGCGCTCTCGCTGGACGGCGAAAGCGCCACTCGGCACAACCGTGACTTGGGAGGCAGACATCATCACCGAACGCACGAACGAGGTGATCGGCTGGCGCTCGGTTGCCGATTCGCAAATCGCCAATGCGGGGTCGGTTCGCTTCCGCCAAGCGCCCGGTGGACGCGGCACGGAGATTCATGTGTCGCTCGAATACGTCCCCCCGGCGGGTCAGTTGGGCGCAATCGTCGCGCGGCTGCTCGGTGAAGAACCGCAAGTGCAGATCGACGAGGATTTGCGCCGCTTCAAGGAGTTGATGGAAGCGGGCGAAATTCCGACGACGAGCGGCAGTCAATCGCCAAGCCCATATACGCCTTAGATCCGGCATATCGTGTAAGGGACGCAGCGTGCTGCGTCCCCTGCGACTGTTATCGCGCTCCAACCTCCGACAGCGCGACCACGTTTTGATCCAAGCGCCCGTCGCGCAGCGCCCACACGTCGCCGCCGAACCGCTCGATGAAGCGGCGGTCATGCGACACGGCGATCACCGCGCCGGGGAATTGTTTGAGCGCATCTTCCAACCCCTCCAGCACATCAAAGCTCACATCATTGGTCGGCTCGTCCAGAATGAGCAGATTGGCGCGCAATGCCATCAGCCGTGCGATCTGCAATTTGCGCTGCTGCCCGCTGCTCAACGCGCCGACTTCGCCGCGCAAATCGTCGTAGCGGAACAACCCCATCCGCAGCAGCAGTGACATCAGCGCCTTGTCGTTGTCCTCCAAGCCCTGCCGGAACGCCTCAAACACGTTCAAGTGCGGGTCAGCCGTGATCGCCCGCCGCTCCTGATCGAGATAGCCAGTGCGCACCGCCGGATGGATATAGACCGATCCGGCGTCAGCCTGTTCGTCGCCGACGAGAATCCGCAGCAGCGTCGATTTGCCTGCCCCGTTCTCGCCGATGATGACGATCCGGCTTTTCGCGCCGACCACGAAGTTCACATCATCAAACAGGGTGCGGTCACCGTACGACTTGCGCAGCCCCGACGCGATGATCGGCAGCCCACCCTTGAGCGCTTCCGGGTCGAAGTCCGCCACGAAGGCGAGCGGTTCGGGTGGCATCGGGATCGGGTTGGCTTCAATGCGCTTGAGCTTCTCCTCGGCAGCTTTGATCCGCTTGGAGACGGTGTGGTCATGCGTGGCGATCTTGATATTGATGACGAACTTGTCGTTGTCCGTATGCGCCCGGTAGTTGGTGTTGCGGTGCGCCGTCTCCTTGATTTGCAGGCGCAGATCGCGGATCTCCTCCTGCTGGCGTTCAAAGTCGATCTGCCACTGGCGGCGTTCACGCGTGCGCTCGATCAGATAGGCGTCATAGTTCCCGGCGTAGCGTTTGGCAACGCGCTGATGCTCGTCGATTTCGATGATCGCGTTCACCGTGCGGTTGAGGAACTGGCGGTCATGCGACACGATCAGGATTGCGCCGGGATACCGCCGCAGATAGCTTTCCAGCCAGTCGAGCATGGCGAAATCGAGATGATTCGTCGGTTCGTCCAGCAGCAGCACGTCCGGCGCGCCGAGCAGCAGCAGCGCCAAGCCGACACGCGCCTTTTCGCCACCCGACAGCGTAGCGAACGGACGCGCCCGATCCAGTTGATCGACGCCTAACCCCGCCAGCACGGTATCCAAGCGGTAGTCGAGATCGTAGCCGCCGTAGCGCTCGAACTGATCGCTGGCGTCGCCATAATCTGCCAGCGTTTGATCCAGCGCTTCGCCGTCAAGCTGGCTCATCGCGACTTCGAGCGCCCGCATCTTGCGTTCCAGCCCGTAAACATGATCGAGCGAGTCGGCGATCAGGTCGGCGACCGATTTACCTTCGGCAAACTTGATCGTCTGCGCCAAGTAGCCGACGCGCCGCCCGCTCGAAAGCTGCACCGTCCCGCTGTCGGCGTCAAGCTCCCCGGTGATGATCTTCAGCAGCGTGGACTTGCCCACGCCATTCGCGCCCACCAAGCCAATGCGCTCCCCATCGTTCAGGGTGAGCGACACGCCGTTGAGCACGGCATTGCTGTTATAGCTCTTGTGAATGTCCGATACGGTAATAAACATCTGTGACCCCTATCCTGTTTCCAATCGACAACGAACAGCGGTGCGGCGGAATCAAAAACGCCGCACGGGTCAACCCTGCGGCGTTCAATGTAGCAGTCGAATCAGCGGTTATCCGCTATGCAGCACAAATACATCAGCCTTCAGGTTGATCAACCATCGATCACGCCAAAATGCGGATGAAAGTGTGCATCAGATTCCTTACGAACAGCGGACGGAGGTCAAGCGAGTACGTCCAAATGGAGGTCTCAACCTGACTGCCAACATCATAATCTGATGAGATGCGAGCTGTCAAGCGGTGAAACTACTCTATACTGCGAATAGAAGGCTGGGCAACTACGCATCACTTTGTACTCTGTGCGAGGGCAATTATGCGGCAAGTCATCCCCTATTTCGGCTACCGGCGGCGCGTGGTACGGGTACGCAGCTTGAATCTTAGCTGTTGGGACGAAGGCAGCGGCGCGCCGATTCTGCTCATTCACGGGTTAGGGGGATCGCTGGAATACTGGGCGTGGGTCTTCCCGCAGTTGATCGAACGTTTCCGCGTCATCGCGCTTGACCTACCCGGTTTCGGAGAGTCATCACCGCTCCCTGAAAACCTGCTCAACCTGCCCAATGCCGTCGAACTACTGCATGAGTTTATCGAGGCGGTCGGGCTGGTCAACCCGCTGATCGTCGGGCATTCGCTCGGCGGCGCACTCGTTTTGACCTACGCCTCGACCTACCCGGACGAAATCGGCGGGGTGATGTCGCTCTGTCCGCCGGGGTTTGGTCGGGAAATCGATCTGATCGCGCGCGTGCTCACGCTGCCGGGTTTAGGGGAACTGCTGTTTCAGCCGACGCCAAATGCCATTCGCGGAGTGATCAACTGCCCGCGCACCGTTCCCGGCGTCGAGCATCTGATCAAACTTACCTATCAACGGTATCAGCGCACGGAAACTCGCCGCCAGCATCTCCTGATGCTGCGGCAGGGGGTGAATTTCGTCGGGCAAACATTGCGCTTCCGGCGCGAACAGTTCGCCCGACTGGGGCGGCGCGTCAAAGTCGTCTGGGGTGACCGCGATCCGGTTGTACCGGTGCGTCATGCACAAAACGCTCGCCGCCTGCTGCCTGCCGCCGAGCTGGACATCTTACCGGCAGGTCACATGATTCTATTGGAGCAGCCGGGTTTGGTCGGACGCTTGATTGCAGCTTTTGCCAGCGCTTATGACAGCGGGTAAAAGCGCGTTTCCCGGCGCTGGTTGACCTGCACAACCTGCGCATCCATGCCGTACAGCATCTTCGTCACATACGGATTCTGCACGATAACCATCTTGCGCGTCCGACCGTCGCATTCCAATTCGACATGGTATAAGCACACACGGCGCACACCAGACAACCAGAATTCCTGACGGAAGATTATCCCTTGAACGCGCCAGCCTTCATCGAGCGCGGTCATGAGGGCATCCCCACCGGTATACGCTTCGGACTGATCATCCCAGTGGCGATGAATATTGGCGGAGTCTTTATCTTCAGGTTCAAGTCGCATGATGGTTATCCTCAAATCTCCATTTTTACGCCCAAGCAGCGCCTGAGCATTACCAACTGGCTGATAGTTTACGAATATATACGTTTTGGCTGTGGATCGTAATCATCATACGATTGATTTCCGTACACGCCAATGGCGGACTTTTATCTCAGTCGAAAGTCGGATTCACACGTTTTTTCATGCGCTAATCATCAATCCTGATTATAATGCATTCTGGCATTAATTACACTTGACATATCATGAGAAGCGTAGAGGATAACGTAATGGTCAATGCGGCACCAACCGACCAACACCACACGGCAGCACAATTGGCAACGGGGGTGGGGTTCCCGCTGCCTTATGGCGCAACAGTCATCGACGGCGGCATCAACTTCTCGGTTTTTTCGAATCATGCACAAGCCTGCACGCTCGTCCTGTATCGTCCCGGCGAACCTGAACCCTTCGCCGAACTCCCCTTCCCCGACCACTATCGCATCGGCAATGCGTTTGCCATGCAGGTCTACGACATTGACCCCGCCACGACGGAATACGGTTTTCGCATGGCGGGCGCACATGATCCCGAAAATGGGCATCGTTTTGACGACAGCAGGGTCTTGCTTGATCCCTATGCCAAAGCGATCAGCGGGCGTGACACATGGCGCGCCGAAAATCCGTTGAAGGACACGCCTTATCCCTACCGTGCGCGCGTCATTCAGCACGAGTTCGACTGGGAAGGCGATACGCCGCTCCACACCCCGCTCGAAGACCTCGTGATCTACGAAATGCACGTGCGCAGCTTCACCGCCCACGAGTCGTCAGGCGTCAAGGAGCGTGGCACGTATGCCGGGATGATCGAACGCATCCCCTACCTGAAAGAACTCGGCGTCAACTGCGTCGAACTCATGCCAATTTTCGACTTCGACGAGTGGGAACACTGGCGCAAGAATGAGGAAACCGGCGAACTGCTGGTCAATTACTGGGGCTACAGCACAGTCGGCTTTTTCGCGCCCAAAGCCGGGTTCGCCGCCGGAGACGAAATCAGCGAACTGAAGGCGCTGGTCAAGGCGCTGCATCAAAACGGAATCGAGGTGCTGCTCGACGTGGTGTTCAACCACACAGGCGAGGGCAACGAAAACGGTCCGACGATCTCGTTTCGCGGCATCGACAATCAAACGTACTACATGCTCACGCCGGAAGGTTACTACTACAACTTCAGCGGTACGGGCAACACGTTCAACTGCAATCAACCTGTCGTCATTAATTTCATCCTCGACTGTCTGCGCTACTGGGTGACCGAATACCACGTCGATGGCTTCCGCTTTGACCTCGCGTCGATCCTCGCGCGCAACGAATTCGGCGCACCGCTCGAAGACCCGCCGCTGCTCAAGGCGCTGGCGTTTGACCCCGTCCTCGGCAAAAGCAAGCTGATCGCCGAACCTTGGGACGCGGGCGGCTTGTACCACGTCGGCGCGTTCCCGTCCTATGGACGCTGGTCGGAGTGGAACGGCAAATACCGCGACTGCCTGCGCAAGTTCCTCAAAGGCGACGCGGGTCAGGTCGAAGAGATGATTCAGCGCTTGATGGGGTCGCCCGATCTGTACCCGGATCGCGGGGCGATTGCCTCGATCAACTTTGTCACCGCACACGACGGCTTCACGCTGGCGGATATGGTCGCGTACAATGACAAGCACAACGAAGCGAACCTCGAAAACAATCAGGATGGCTTCAACGACAACAATAGTTGGAACTGCGGCGTCGAAGGCGTAACCGATGATCCGGCGATCAACGCGCTGCGCCGCCGTCAAATGCGGAACGCCTTCACCATGTTGATGGTCAGCATGGGCGTACCCATGTTCCTGATGGGCGACGAAGTGGCGCGCTCGCAGAATGGGAACAACAACACCTATTGTCAGGACAACGCGCTCAACTATCTGGATTACACGGCGAAGGAGACGAACGCCGACCTATTCCGCTTCTTCCGGTTGATGATCGCCTTCCGCATGACGCACCCGGTACTGCGCGGCAGCTATCACCCGCGCTTCACTGACTACAACAAGGTCGGCGTGCCCGATATGGCGTGGTTCAGCACGGAAAAGTTCGAGACGGGCAAACCCGACGAACGCCTGACCATTGCCTACTTCCTCGGCGGCGCGTATGCCAAAGGCGGCTTGGCGCAGGACAATGACATCTACGTTATGCTGAACATGCATTGGGATGATCAGCCCTTCGATCTGCCCAAACTGCCCTTCGACCGGCACTGGCACGTCGCCGTGAATACTGCCGCCGACTCGCCGGACGACATCGCCGAACCGGGTCAGGAAAAGCCTGTTAACGCGAAAGGCGGCAAGATCAAGCTCAAATCCCGTTCGGTCATGGTGCTGATCGCCAAATAGCGGCAGCCCGCGCCTTGTCCTCCTCGCGCGTTCGGGGTTGAGACACGGGGATCGTAGGGGCGTGATATATCATGCCCCTACAACCACACCCCTATCAGCGCATACCCCCCGTACATTTCACCTAACTCTACATGCTGTAACGTTAAGCATCGCCATGCGCTAACGGGTGTAATGTAGGTTGGTTCGTTTTCGTTTACCGATTCGTTATCGTACAGAGACCATGCAGCTTACATTCGAGAGTACCCATCCGTGTGTAAGGGCATCGACCTACAGCCTCGCTCCTGCCACCGACCGCCCTTACGTTATCTTGTTCGATCCTCAAGGAAAACGCCGTGCCGAACTATTCGCGCTGGCGGGCGTGCATACCCTCACCGGGCGCGATGATACGGTCGCTGTCGGCGCATGGACAGTCGAGGAACATCCGGGCGAAATCTGCCTGTCGCTGACCGTCGCCAGTTCGCTCTGGCAGCGCAAAACGATCCGCTTTCGCTGCCAAGCAGAGCGTTTCAGCTATGAAATCGAGGTCGAAGGACGCGGCGATCTCACCGACGTCACTTACTTCGGCGGGTATTCCTCCGCGCACGTTCGGTGGGGATCGGGGCATTTCTGGTCGTGGCACGACTGGAAGCGCGGCTTCAACCCCGAACCTACCTCACAAGAACAGGTCTTTTTCAACCCGGCAGCCAGCAGCGCCATCGACCTCGGCGGTGTGCCGCTCCCCGGCAAGGCGAGCTGGTTTTTCACGCCGCCGCCGTTCGCGTTCGCCTTCGGGTTGGGCAAACGATGGGTCGGGATCGGCGTGGAAGCCGTGCCGTGCGCGAACCGTTATTCACAGTTGACCTATCGCGCGCAGAGCGGCGGTTTTGCCTTCGACTTGAGCTTCGACGGCTACACCCATGTCGATGGGACGTACACCCTGCCCGCGCTCGGCTTCGACTTCGCGCCGGATGCCTACGCTGCACTCGGCTGCCACGTGCAAGCGCTGCGCGATCAACAGTTCGCGGTCAGCCCGCACACCGCCGATCTACCGGCGTGGTGGAACGAGCCGATCTACTGCGGATGGGGATCGCAGTGTCATGTCGCAGCGATGGCAGGCGAACGCGCTCCTGACTTCGCGCGCCAACCGCTCTACGAAGAATTTCTCGGAGCGCTGGAGCATCACGGCATCGTACCGGGGATCGTCGTGCTCGACGACAAATGGCAGTTGACCTACGGCGACAACCGTGTCGATCCGGCGAAGTGGCACGATCTGCGCGGCTTCATCGACGCGCAGCACGCTGCCGGACGCAAAGTCTTGCTCTGGCTCAAGGCGTGGGACGCCGAGGGCATCCCGGCAGACGAATGCATCACCAACGCGGCGGGCGTCAAGCTGGCGGTCGATCCGACCAACCCGGCGTTTGAGCAGCGCTTCCGTGAGTCGATCCGCGTCATGCTGCAAGACTACGACGCCGACGGCTTCAAACTCGACTTTACGGCGCGCATCCCGACCAGCCCCGGCTTGCGCCTGTATGAAAATGTGTGGGGCTTGGAACTGATGAAGCGCTACCTGAGCATCCTCTACAGCGCCGCCAAGTCGGTCAAGCGAGATGCGCTCGTCATGGCACACACGCCGCACCCCTATCTCGCCGACGTGCTCGACATGATCCGCCTGAACGACGTGAACGCGGGCAAACCGGTCAACCCGGCGATGACGCACCGCGCCCGTGTCGCCACGCTGGCGTGTCCGTCCGCGCTGATCGACACGGATAACTGGCAAATGCCCGACAAAGCCGCATGGCGCGCCTATGTCCAGCTTCAGCCCACGCTCGGCGTGCCGTCGTTGTACTACGCCACGCACATCGACAGCACCGGCGCAGCGCTCACCGAGGAGGATTACGCGCTCGTGCGCGCAGCGTGGGCACAGTATCGAAAGGAACAGGCATGTACGGGGTAATTGAAGGCTTTTACGGCGCGTTCTATACCACGCCGCAGCGCATTGACCTGATCCGATTCATCGGCGCGCACGGCTTCGACAGCTACCTGTACGCGCCAAAGAACGACCGCCAGCACCGCGCCCGCTGGCGCGAACCTTACCCCGACAAGATCATGCGCGGCTTCGCGGAGACGGTCAGCGCGGCACAGGCGAGCGGCGTGGATTTTATCTACAGCCTCAGCCCCGGCGAGACGATCTGCTACACGTCCGCCGACGACTTCACCCGCCTGACGGACAAGTTCGCGGCGTTCTACGCCATCGGCGTGCGTTCGTTCGGGCTGCTGCTGGACGACATCAGCGCCGCGCTGCGCGATCCCGAAGATCGTGATCGGTTTGGCACGACGGCGGCAGCGCACGCGCACCTGTGCAACGGAGTCGCCGCGTGGCTGCGCGATCTCGATCCTACGTGTACGTTGTGCATGTGCCCCACCGACTACTACGGCGCGCCGACCGATTACATCCGCGAATTGGGCGAACGCCTGCATCCGGGGATCGACGTGTTCTACACGGGGCAGGAGGTTTGCGCGCCGGAAATCAGCGCCGGTGAAGTATCTGCCTTCGCCGCCGCCATCCGCCGCCCGCCCGTGCTGTGGGACAACTACCCGGTCAATGATCTGGCGATGCACGACGAAATGCACATCGGCGCGATCCAACGGCGTGATCCAACCACGATTGGGCGCGTGAACGGCGTCATGATCAACACGATGCTTCAGCCGGAAGCCTCGAAAGTCGCGCTGCTGACCTACGCCGATTTCCTGCGCGACCCCTTCGGGTACGATCCGGCGGTGGCATGGGCAAACGCGCTGCGCCTCGTCGCCGGGGATGAGTACGCCGACTGCGTGCGCCTGTTCGCAGAAAACTCGCTCCACTCGTGTTTGGGTATGCCTGAAGCACGCCCACTGCAAGCCCGCGTTGACGATCTGCTGGCGGCGCTGCTGCGCGGCGAAGCGATCAGCGGCAGTCGGGCGGCGGAGGCACTACGCACTTACCTGACCGACCTTGACGAGGCGTGCTACGCGCTCAAGTTCCGCATGGAGAACCTCGCCCTACGCGCCGAATTGCTCCCATGGATCGAGAAGCTGGAATTATGGCTGTGGTTGGGTCGGTTCGCGCTGCAAACGCTCGACGCCTACGAACGTCGCCAGCCCTATGCCCAGTTACGCATCAAGACGCAGACGTGGCTGCATGAAGCCCTCGCCCATCCCAAGCGGATTGGTGGACGGGCGCTCGTCCCGCTGGCACAGTTCGCGCTGGAAACCGTGCCGCTATGACAATAGTAGGGCAATCGTGGGGTAAATCTTACGTTTGCAGATTCGTAATGTTATGTAAAATAGGGTCAATGTTCTCATCGACGGCAATCCAACATAGTCCCGCAGACGCCGCCGAATGTTTGCGAGAAATCAAATGTCGAGCATACCTCGTCCAGAATACCCTCGCCCGCAGTTCGTGCGCCGCGAGTGGCTCAACCTGAATGGCACTTGGGATTTTGAGTTCGATGACGGCGATCACGGCGTCAAAGAGGCGTGGTATGTCTCGAACCGCGCATTCTCGCGCCAGATCGTCGTCCCATATCCGTTTCAGAGCAAGCTCAGCGGCATTAATGATCCGTCGTTTCATGACGTGATCTGGTATCGCCGCCAGTTTGATCTCCCGGCGGGCTGGGAGCAGCGGCGCGTTCTGCTCCACTTCGGTGCGGTCGATTATGCCGCAACGGTGTGGCTCAACGGCGAGTTCGTCACCACGCACGAAGGCGGCAATACCCCATTCACCGCCGAAATCAACCCGCTGCCGGGGACGAATTACCTCGTCGTGCGCGTCGAAGATCGCTCCACCGACCTCGAACAGCCGCGCGGCAAGCAGTTCTGGAAGGCGCAGTCGGAGAGCATCTTCTACACGCGCACCAGCGGTATCTGGCAAACAGTCTGGCTGGAAGCGGTCAACTCGGCATACATCGAGCGCGTGCAAGTCACGCCGAACGTGGACGATTACGGCATCAAGCTGGATTACCGGATCGCCCCGCCCGTCGTCGGGCAAGAACTGGAAGTCGAAATCCGCTACGATGGGCGAATCATGGCGCGCGAAACGATGTGGGTACAGTCCACGCCCTATCGCGCCTCCTGTGTAATCACCCTGCCGGAACTCCATCTGTGGAGTCCCGAACAGCCCGACCTCTACGATATTACCTACCGGCTCAAACTCGGCGACAGCGTACTGGACGAAGTCGAAAGCTACTTCGGGATGCGCAAAGTTAGCACCGAAGGCAGCCGCTTCCTACTCAACGACGAACCATACACCATGAAGCTGGTGCTCGATCAGGGATACTTCCCCGACAGCCTGCTCGCCGCGCCGAGTGATGACGCGCTCCGTGCCGATGTCGAACTGGCGAAAGCGATGGGCTTCAACGGCGTGCGCAAGCACCAGAAGGTCGAAGACCCGCGCTACCTGTACTGGGCAGATCAGCTTGGGCTGCTGGTCTGGGGCGAAATGGCGAACTGCCACACCTACGGTGACCGTGCGGTGAAGCGCATCACCGCCGAATGGCAGGAAGCCGTCGAACGCGACTACAACCATCCGTCGATTGTGGCGTGGGTTCCGATCAACGAGAGTTGGGGTGTCCCACGTTTGACCAGCGACAAGCGCCAGTCGAATCACATGCTGGCGCTGGTCTACCTGACGCGCTCACTCGACCAGACGCGGCTCGTTATTTCGAATGATGGTTGGGAACACACCATCAGCGACCTGTGTACGATCCACGATTACACCGACAACGAGCAGATCGCCGCGCGCTACCAGACTACCGCGCACGCTGTCTCATCGACGCCTGCGCGCCGCCTGATCTATCTGCCGGGTTTCGCCTATCGCGGTGAACCGATCATCCTGTCCGAGTTCGGCGGGATCGCGTTCAAGCAAAGCGAATGGGATGGTTGGGGCTATTCATCTGCCGAAGACGCCGCCGAATTCACGCGCTGCTACAGCGAACTGATGGAGATCGTCCACGCGCTGCCCGCGCTCGACGGTTACTGTTACACGCAGTTCTGTGACGTGGAGCAGGAGATCAACGGCTTGCTGACGTATGACCGCCGCCCGAAGATTGATCTGGCGATCATCCGGGCGATCAATGAGGGTGCAGCCGTCGTGGTTTCGGCGTTGTAACTCGACGGCGAGATTGTAGGGGCAGGATAAATCTTGCCCCATACGTACCACCTTAACGAGACCCCCTCCCGTCCAAGCTCCGCTTGGCACCTCCCCCGAATTCGGGGGA
>JACSRG010000457.1 GCA_014879865.1 Anaerolinea sp. | reverse complement strand
GAAGAAGGAAGAAGGCGGTCGGCACAAGGCGTTCTTCAATGGCTATCGCCCGCAGTTCTACATCCGCACGATGGATGTCACCGGCACCGTGACCCTGCCCGAAGGCGTGGAAATGGTTATGCCCGGTGACCAGATCAATCTGCTGGTCGAACTGATCACGCCCGTCGCGCTCGAAAAAGGCTCGAAGTTCGCTATTCGTGAAGGCGGTCTCACCGTCGGCGCGGGTTCGATCACCGAAGTCTTGAACTAAGCGACGTCATAGAGACAGAAAGAGCAGAGTGCCGGGGTTGAGTTTCCCCCGGCACTCTTACTCAGAGGGAAATATCGACTATGTTCAAGAACAAAATCCGCATCCGCCTCAAGGCGTATGATCACCGTGTGCTCGATCAGTCGGCACAGCGGATCGTCGAGACGGCGGAACGCACTGGAGCGCGCGTGGTGGGACCTGTCCCGCTGCCGACCCGCTTGGAACGGTTCACCGTGATGCGCGGGTCGTTCATCGACAAGGACTCGCAAGAGCATTTTGAAATTCGGACGCACAAACGCCTCATCGACGTTTTAGACCCCGATAGCAAGACGATTGATACGCTCATGCGCCTGAACCTGCCCGCAGGCGTCGATATTGAGATCAAGATTTAAAACCAAGTTGCACGCGGGTAGCCTTGCCCGCCTCTGCGCGTAGAGTCGGGAGCGCCGTTACGCTCTCTGGAGGCATTGCATGAAAGGCATCATCGGTAAGAAGGTCGGCATGACCCAAGTGTTTGACGACGGTGGGAACGCAGTCCCCGTGACCGTCATTCAAGCGGGACCGTGCTACGTCACGCAAATTCGCACGGCTGAAAAAGATGGCTACATCGCCATTCAGCTTGGGTTCGGTGAAACCAAGCCGCAGCGCATGACGAAGGGCGCGCTTGGTCACCTGAAGCGGAATAATCTGCCCGCTTTGCGTCACCTCCGCGAATTCCGTCTGAAGAACGGTGAGGTTGACGTCGAAGAAGGTACGACGGTGAAGGTGGATGTGTTCGCCAAAGGCGAGCGCGTCGATGTGATCGGTAAGTCGAAGGGGCGCGGGTTCGCCGGGACGATCAAGCGGCACGGCTTCCATCGCCAGCCTAAGACGCACGGTCAAAGTGATCGTGAACGCGCGCCGGGTTCGGTGGGTATGACCACGACGCCGGGTCGCACGTTCAAGGGTCAGCGCATGGCTGGTCGTATGGGGAATGCTCGTGTTACCGCCCAGAACCTCGAAGTGATTGTGGTGGATGCGGACAAAAATCTCCTTGCGGTACGTGGTTCTGTCCCCGGCGCTAACGGCGGAATCGTCGTCATCAAGCCGACTGTGAAGCGGAAGGGATAGGGTAAAGACATGGCGCAAGTACCTGTTCTGGATATCAACGGCAAGCAGGTGAAGACTATCGACCTGCCCGCCGATATTTTTGAAGCAAAGATCAACAAAGGGCTGATGCACCAAGCGTATGTCCGTCAGATGGCAAACGCACGCTTGGGGACGCACAGCACGCTGCGGCGCGGCGAAGTCAGCCGCACGACGGCGAAGATGTACAAGCAAAAGGGAACGGGTCGTGCTCGTCATGGCGCGCGGTCGGCACCGATTTTTGTCGGCGGCGGCAGCGCTTTCGGTCCCAAGCCGCGTGATTACAGCCTCGACATGCCGAAGAAGATGCGGCAAGGGGCAATCCGCAGCGCCTTGAGCGCCCTGCTGGCGGATGACCAGTTGATTTTCGTCAACGACATCACGCCCGCCTCGCCCAAGACGAAGGACATGGCGAAGACGCTCAAGACCCTCGCGGGGGATGCCAGCACGCTGGTACTGTTCACGCATGGCGACGACATGGTGCAGCGCACGGTTTACAACCTCGAAAACGCGAAGCCGCTGCTCACCAACTACCTGAATATCCGCGACCTGCTGCAATATGACAAAGTCATCGTGTCGCTCAAGGCGCTGGATGTGATTATCGCCCTGTGGAGCGTTGCCAAGAAGGAGACTGCGTAAATATCATGGCAGAACTTCACCTTTACGAAGTCCTTCGCCGTCCGGTTGTGACGGAAAAAGGCAGCGGACTCACCGAGGCGCTGAATCAGTACATCTTTGAAGTCCACATGGATGCCAACAAGCCGCAAATCCGGCAGGCAGTGGAAACGATCTTCGACGTCAAGGTCAAGAAGGTCAACACCATGATCATGCCCGCCAAGCGCGGCGTCCGTGGGCGTCACCAGTACATGCGGTCGCAAGAGTGGAAAAAGGCGATTGTGACGCTGGAAGCCGGCGACAAGATCGAGCTATTTGAGGTCTAAACCATGCCAATCAAGGTTTATAACCCGACCTCTGCCGGTCGCAGAGGCATGACGGGTCACAGTTTTGACGAGATCACCAAGTCGAAGCCCGAACGGTCGCTGACCGAAGCGCTGCGCAAGCGTTCCGGGCGCAACAATCTTGGGCGCGTCACCGTGCGTCATCGCGGTGGTGGTCACAAGCGGCGCTACCGTCTCATCGACTTCAAGCGCGACAAGTTCGACTCGACGGCGCAGGTGCTTGCCATCGAGTACGATCCGAATCGTTCGGCGCGTATCGCCCTCGTGCAGTACGAGGATGGCGAGAAGCGTTACATCATCGCTCCGCTCGGCTTGAAGGTCGGCGACAAGGTAGCGAATGGCGAATTGGCGGAAATCCGTACCGGGAACGCGCTGTTCATCCGCGACATCCCCGTTGGTACGATGATCCACAATATCGAACTGCTCCCCGGTCGCGGCGGTCAGATGGCGCGGTCGGCGGGCGTCTCCGGTCAACTGCTGGCGAAGGAAGGCGTTTACTGTCAGGTACGCCTGCCGAGCGGCGAAGTCCGGTTGGTGCATGAACGCTGTATGGCGACGATTGGTCAGGTGGGCAACACCGACCACGGAAACATCAAGATCGGTAAGGCAGGTCGCAACCGCTGGAAGGGCTGGCGTCCGTCCGTGCGTGGTATCGCGATGGACCCCGGTGGTCACCCGCATGGCGGTGGTGAAGGTCGTTCCGGTATCGGTATGCCCGGTCCCAAGACGCCGTGGGGCAAGCCTGCACTGGGCAAGCGTACCCGCCGCAACAAGCGTACCGCTCCGTTTATCGTCCGTCGTCGCGGCAAGCGTCGTTAATCAGTAAGGGAAAAAGACGATGGGTCGTTCGCTAAAAAAGGGTCCGTATATCAACCCGAAGCTGCTCAAGAAAGTTGAGAAGCTGAACGCTGAAAGCAAAAAGGTCGTGATCCGCACGTGGAGCCGTGACAGCACGGTTTTCCCGCAGATGGTCGGACACACGATTGCAATCCACGACGGTCGCCGCCATGTTCCGATTTACATCACGGAAAACATGGTCGGTCACAAGCTGGGCGAATTCGCGCCCACGCGGACGTATCGTGGTCACATGGTCGAAAAGAAGAAGAAGTAGGGGGATCGAGCGATGGAAGTCCGCGCAAGCTGGAGTTACGTATCGATCAGCCCGCAGAAACTGCGCTTGGTCTGTGATCAGGTACGAGGGATGGGGGCAGAGCAGGCAATGTCGGCATTGCAGTTTATGCCGCAAAAAGGCGCGGCGATTGTGCGCAAGCTCGTCGCTTCGGCGCTGGCAAATGCCGAAAACAATTTTGACCTGAACCGCGAGGAAATGGTCATCCAAACGATTTTCGCCGACGGCGGACCGATGCTCAAGCGGTTCAAGGCGGGCGCGCGTGGTCGCTATAAGCCGCGCAAGCGCCGTACGTCGCATCTGACCGTCGTGCTGGCTGAACGAGAGGCAAACTAGGATGGGGCGCAAAGTTCACCCGGTTGGATTCCGTCTCAAGATCAACCGTGATTGGGACGCGCGCTGGTACGCCGAAGGCGCGAACTACCGCGATCTGCTGCAAGAAGACTTCGCCATTCGCCGCTACATCAAGAAGAAGGGCGAAAAGGCAGGGGTGTCGCGCATCGAGATCGAACGCCAGTCGAACCAGTTGCAGGTCACGATCCACACCGCCCGCCCCGGCATCCTGATCGGGCGCAAAGGCGAAGCGGTCAAGGACATCCGTCAGGGTCTCGAAGATCTGACGGGCAAGAAAGCGAAAGTCGAAGTCAACGAAATCGACAAGCCGGACACGGACGCGCTGCTAATCGCGGAAAACATCGCGGGGCAGTTGGAACGCCGTATCGGTCACAGCCGTGCGATCAAGCGTGCGATTAGCCAAGCCATGCGGCAGGGCGCTCAGGGCATCAAGATTGAGGTCAGCGGGCGTTTGGCAGGCGGCGATATGGCGCGTCGTGAATGGGCGAGTGATGGGCGCGTACCGCGTGGAACGCTGCGGGCGAGCATCGACTTCGCGCAGGCGGAAGCTCTGACGACCTTCGGACGCATCGGCGTCAAAGTGTGGGTCTACAAGGGCGAAGTCCTCGGCATCGAACGTCCGAAGCCGAAGGGCGAGTCGAAAGAAGCGTACGTTAGCCCGTAACGCGTTACTGCGTAACGTCTGGAGTATGTAATTATGTTGATGCCAAAACGTGTCAAGTATCGCAAGCAGCAGCGCGGGCGCATGAAGGGCAAGTCCCAGCGTGGTTCGACTGTCTCCTTTGGCGAGTTCGGGCTGCAAGCGCTCGAACCCATTTGGCTGACGAGCCGTCAGATCGAGTCGGCGCGCCGCACGATGGTGCGCTATATCAAGCGTCGTGGTAAGGTGTGGATTCGCATTTTCCCCGACAAGCCGTTCACCAAGCGCGCCGCCGAAACCCGTATGGGTAACGGTAAAGGCTCGGTGGAGTACTGGGTCGCCGTCGTGCGTCCGGGGCGCATCCTGTTCGAAATGGGCGGCATTCCGGAAGAAGAAGCGAAGGAAGCACTCCGTCTCGCTTCGCACAAGCTGCCGATTAGAACTAAGATCGTGAAGCGGATCGACCCGATCTCCGGGCAGCAGATTGGTGGAGGGGTCGTCTAATGGATATTCGTGAAATTCGGCAGCTCAGCGACGAGAAGCTGATCGACGCGCTGGAAGATCAGCGCGAAGCGATGTTCAACCTGCGCTTCCAGAAGTCGTTCGGGCAGTTGGAAGATGAAAACGCCATCCGCCTGACGAAACGGTCGATTGCCCGCCTGCTCACCGTGATGCGCGAACGCAGTCTCGACGAACAGGGGCGGAAAGGTCAAGGGAAGTAAATGGCGAACAAGCGTCGTCGCCTCGTAGGGCGCGTAGTCAGCAACAAGATGGATAAGACGGTGGTCGTGTCGATTGAAAATCGCAAGCTCCACCCGATCTATAAGAAGGTCGTTCGCACGACGAAGAAGATCATGGCTCATGACGAGAGCAACGCCATTCAAGAAGGCGCGCTCGTCCGGGTCGTAGAGAGCAAGCCGCTCAGCCGCCACAAGCGCTGGGTGGTCGAAGAAGTTATCCAAGCGACGGGCGCGGTGCAAGTCGGACAACTGGCGGATGAAGCCGGTATCACGCCGAGCACCGACGAGCAATAAGTGACGGAGCAGAGAGATCATGATCCAGAACGAATCCCGTCTCAAGGTCGCCGATAACACTGGCGCGCAGGAAGTACTGGTTATTCGCGTTCTTGGCGGCTCGTTCCGCAAGTACGGCGGCATCGGCGACATCGTCGTCTGCACCGTGAAGAGCGCGCAACCCGGTGGGAGCGTGAAGAAAAGCGATGTGGTGAAAGCGGTTGTGGTGCGCGTGGCGAAGGAATACCGCCGTGACGACGGATCGTACATCCGGTTCGACGATAACGCGGTGGTCATCCTGAACGACGATCTGCAAAACCCGCGTGGAACCCGTGTCTTTGGACCTGTGGCGCGCGAACTGCGCGACAAGGGCTACCTCAAGATCGTATCGCTTGCACCGGAAACCCTGTAGAGAATAGGTGAGGGTAGAAGATGCAGCGGATTAAGAAGGGCGATACCGTCGAGGTGATCGCCGGGAAAGACCTAGGCGAACGGGGCGAAGTTGTGTCCGTTCTGCCCAAAGAGGATCGCGTTGTCGTGCAAGGCGTCAACGTGATGAAACGGCACCAGAAGGCGAAACAGGCAGGCAACCAGCAGATTCCCGCGCAAATCGTCGAATTTGACGCGCCGCTGCACCTGTCGAACGTCATGCTGGTTTGCCCGAACTGCCACAAGAAAACCCGCGTGGGCTTCAAAGTCCGCGATGATGGTTTCAAAGTCCGTGTCTGCAAGCAGTGCGGACAGGATATCGAGTAAGAGGGCGATCATGGCGTACAAGATTATCGAACGGTACAAAGAACAGGTCGTCCCGGCTCTGATGACGGAATTCCGGTACAACAACGTGATGGAAGTGCCGCGCATCGAAAAAATCGTCGTCAACATCGGCGTGGGCGAAGCAATTGACGAACCCAAGTCGCTGGACGGCGCAGTCGCGGACTTGCGTCAGATCACCGGGCAGCAGCCGGTGGTAAACAAGGCGAAGAAAAGCATCGCCAACTTCAAGCTGCGCGAAGGCAGAGCCATTGGCACGAAGGTCACGCTGCGCGGCGACCGGATGTGGGCACTGCTCGACCGCTTGATCAACGTGGCGCTGCCGCGTATTCGTGACTTCCGCGGCGTTTCGCCGGATACGTTCGACGGGCGCGGCAACTACACGATTGGTCTGCGCGAACAGTTGGTCTTCCCGGAAATTCAGTACGATAAGATCGACAAAGTGCGTGGCATGGAAATCACCGTTGTCACGACTGCTCAGACCGATGAGGAAGGGCGTCGGCTGCTTAAGCTGCTCGGAATGCCTTTCCGCGAGAGCTAAAGGGATTAAGGGACAGCTATGGCAAAGCGATCCATGACGGCACGCGAGAGCAACCGGAAGTATAAAGTTCAGGTTCGCAATCGCTGCCAGTTCGTCGACCCGAATTCGGGCAAAATCTGCGGGCGTCCGCGCGGCTATATGCGCCGCTTCGGTCTGTGCCGTATCCATTTCCGTCAATTGGCGCTTCAGGGCAAGCTCCCCGGCGTGGTCAAGTCAAGCTGGTAAGAAAGAGGATTACCGCATGGTTAGCGATCCAATCGCAGATATGCTGACACGCATTCGTAATGCGCTGCTGGCTGGCATGTCCACTGTCGAAGTGCCTTCGAGCAAGTTGAAGGTGGAGATTGCCCGTATTCTGAAGGAAGAAGGCTACATCGAGGAGTACACCATCGGTGAGGAAAAGCCCTTCAGCCTGATCACGATCAAGTTGAAATATTACGGCTCGCGCCGCGAGCGTCGCCCGGTCATCACCCACATTCAGCGTGTGAGCAAGCCGGGACGCCGCGTGTATCGCAGCCGTGCCGACCTGCCCCGCGTTATGTCGGGCATCGGTATTGCGATTGTCACCACGCCCAAGGGTGTGATGACGGCGCAGCAGGCGCGCCGCGAACGCGTTGGCGGCGAAGTCCTGTGCTACGTCTGGTAAGTGGGGGATAGCGATGTCTCGTATTGGCAAGAAACCCATCTCGATCCCGGCGAAGGTGACGATTGACATTCAAGGTCAAGACCTCACCGTTAAGGGACCTAAAGGGGAATTGAAGTTCAGCGTGCACCCCGATATTACGGTGACGCAGGAAGACGGAAGCTTGGTCGTCACCCGCCCGACGGACGAACGCGAACACCGTGCACTGCACGGCTTGACGCGCGCGCTGGTCGCGAACATGGTCGAAGGTGTGTCCAACGGCTACACCAAGTCGCTGACCGTGACGGGCGTCGGTTACAACGGCGAGGTCAAGAACAGCAAGTTGATCATGAAGCTTGGCTATTCGCACGAAATCGTGGTCGACCCGCCGCAGCATATCACCTTTGAAGTCGAGCGCCAGAATCCGACCGAGTTCCACATCCGTGTCAGGGGCGTCGATAAGCAGTTGGTCGGTCAGGTGGCAGCCAATATTCGCGAACTGCGCCCGCCGGAACCGTACCTCGGTAAGGGTGTGCGCTATTCGAATGAAGTCCTGCGCCGCAAGGTCGGGAAGACGGGCAAGTAAGGGTTTATCATGGCGACAGCAAAACAGCTTATCAAGAAGCGTGAACAGCGGGCGCGCCGTCAGCGCCGGGTGCGTGGGCGCGTCGCGGGGACGGCTGAACGTCCCCGTCTGAATGTCTTCCGCAGCCTCGACAACATCTACGTGCAGGTGATCGACGACACGGCGGGGAATACCCTCGCCTCGGCGTCCACCATCGACAAAGAAGTCGCGGCGCAGATCGTCGGCAAATCGAAGACCGAAAGCGCCAAGATCGTCGGGCAGGTTGCCGCGCAGCGCGCGAAAGCCGCCGGCATCAACCAAGTCGTCTTTGATCGCGGCGGCTATCGGTATCATGGTCGCGTAGCGGCGGTTGCCGAAGGCGCGCGCGAAGGGGGTCTGGAGTTCTAATGGCAAATAACAGAGAACAGCGTGATCCACGCGAAACGCGCGAGGGCGGTGATGGCGAACGGCAGCAGCGTCAGCGCCGAGATCGCCGCGACCGCGAACAGCGTGAGCCGCGTGAGGAAAAAGAAGAGTTAGACGAGCGCGTCATCGACATTAAGCGCGTCGCTAAAGTGATCAAGGGTGGTCGCCGCTTCGCCTTCCGCACCGTCGTCGTCGTCGGCGATGGCAAGGGACGAATCGGGATCGGCATTGGCAAGGCGCGCGCTGTCCCGGACAGCATCCGCAAGGGCACGGATCGTGCTCGCCGGCAGATGCGCACGGTCGCGCTCGCCGGGACGACGATCCCGCATCCGGTGGTGGCGGAATACGGCGGCGCGAAAGTGCTGCTGCGCCCGGCTGCGCCCGGTACCGGCGTTATCGCCGGCGGTGGTGTGCGTGCCGTCCTCGAAGCGGTGGGCGTGCGTGACGTGTTGACCAAGAGTCAGGGCAGCAATAACCTGCTGAACGTGGCGATGGCGACCATTACCGCGCTTGAGATGCTGCGTTCGCCCGAACAATTGGCGGCGATGCGTGGCAAGCCTGCCGATCAGATGCGCCCGTTCTGGGAACGTCCGCGCCATGATACGGAGAAGACCAATGGCTAAGATCAAGATTACTCTGGTCAAAAGCCCGATTGGCTATGAGCACAGTCAGCGCGAAACCGCGAATGCGCTCGGTCTGCGTCGTGTGAAAACCAGTGTTGTGAAAGAAGACTCGCCGACGGTGCGCGGGCAAATCTTCAAGATTCGCCACCTCGTGCAGGTCGAAGAAGTGCAGGAGTAAGCGAAATGAAGCTGCACGATCTCCAACCCGATAAAGGGTCAAAGAAGAAGAAGACTCGCCTCGGTCGCGGTATCGCGTCGGGCAAGGGTAAAACGTCCGGACGTGGTTCGGCGGGCGCGGGTGCGCGTGGTCGTAGATCGAAAAGCCCCGCGTACTTTGAAGGCGGTCAGCTTTCGCTGGTGCGCCGCCTGCCGTTCAAGCGCGGGTTCAACAACATCTTCCGCATCGAGTATCAGGAAGTGAATGTTGGCGCGCTCGAAGAATGGTTTGATGCCGGGACGGCGATTACGCCGGAAGTGCTGGCGAAAGTCGGGCTGATCCGCAAGGCGGAACGTCCGGTAGTCATCCTCGGTCAGGGCGACCTGAAGAAGGCGTTCAGCATCAAGGCACACCGCCTGAGCAAGAGCGCGCAGACGAAAATCACCGAGGCGGGCGGCTCGTTTGAAGTGCTGCCGCTGCCGCTGACTGGTGCGCGGTTCACCGTCAAGCTGCTCCCGAAAGAAAAACTCGCCAAATTCTATGGACAGGCGTAAAATCCGGAGGGGGTAGAGGAACAGAGTGTCCTCTCCCCTTCTTTTTCGTTACCTTCGTGGAGTTTGTTTGTAAGTTGAGGAATTTGGCATGATTGAAGGTCTGCGTAATGCCATCCGCCTGCCGGACATTCGCAACAAAATCCTATTCACGCTGATGATTGTGGTGATCTATCAGTTTGCGGCGCACGTCCCGGTCGTCGGTGTTGACCGTGAGGCGATGCGAAGCCTGATCGAGAACCAAGGCGGGCTGTTCGGCGTGCTGAACCTGCTTTCGGGCGGTGCTCTGGCGAACTTCAGCGTGATCGCCAACGGTGTGTATCCGTACATCACCGCGTCGATCATCCTGCAAGTGCTCACGCCCGTGATCCCGCAGCTCGAAGCCCTCAGCAAGGAACCGGGTGGTCGGGACAAGATCGAAACGTACACCTACTATCTGGCGATCCCCTTTGCGATTCTGCAAGCCGTCAGCCAGATTCAGATTTTTAGCTCGTTGAACAACGGGCAGCAAATCATCCCCGGTTTCGGCTCAGACATCTTGCTCACCCTTGCCGTCATCGTCACCATGACCGCCGGAACGATGTTCGCCGTGTGGCTTGGTAATCTCATCACTGAACAGGGTATCGGCAACGGTCTGTCGATCATCATTTTCTCCGGTATCGTCGCGCGTGCGCCCGAAAACCTGATCCGCTTGATCGGAGGCGCGACTCAGCCCCTCTTCCAGATCATTCTGTTCATCGTGATCATCGTCGTCGGCGTGATCGGCGTCATCCTTGTGCAGGAAGGTGTGCGGCGTGTCCCGGTGCAGTATGGTAAACGGGTGCGCGGACGCAAGCAGTACGGCGGCGCAAGCACACACATCCCGCTGAAAGTCAACTCGGTGGGCATGATCCCGCTGATCTTCGCCCAGTCGATCATCACCTTCCCGGCGCTGATCGTCGGGTTGTTCCCGGATGGTCCTGTGCGGCAGACGATCACGGCGACGTTCGGGCAGCAGCAAGGCGGTATCTACTGGGTCAGCTTCTTCCTGCTGGTGTTCGGGTTCACCTACATCTACTCGGACATCATGGTGGGCAACCAGAACCTCGCCGAGAACTTGCAGCGCAACGGCGGGTTTATCCCCGGCATTCGCCCCGGTAAGCGCACGCAGGACTACATCTCGCGTGTGGTGCGGCGCATCACGTTCGTCGGCGCGCTCTTCTTGGGCATCGTTGCGATTACGCCGGGCTTGGTCGATTTGCTCAACCGCACGCTGTTCCCGACGGAATTCGTCAGCGGGACGGCGGGTAACGCGGCGCTCGTGCTGTCCGGTTCCGGTTTGATCATCGTCGTCGGCGTCGTGATCGATACGCTGCGGCAGCTTGAAGCGCAGTTGGTCATGCGCAACTACGACCGCTTCATGCGGTAAGTGGATCAATTCGCCCCACGAACCCCTAATCATTGAGGACTGAGGTCAAAGCACATCTCAGTCCTCAGTCCTTCGGTTTCATCTAACCGGGGCAGAAAAGAAGTCTCTTTTGGGAGCGCATTCCTCTGCGCTCCTTAAATCTCACTGGAGTTCTTAAAATGAGCCTATATATTATCTTGATGGGCGTACAGGGCGCGGGCAAGGGTGAGCAGGCGAAGTTCATCCACGAGCGCTACGGGATTCCGCATGTTTCGACGGGCGATTTGTTCCGCGCCATGAAGACGCGCGAAGACGAACTCGCCAAGCGGGTGCAGCAGATCATGGCGGAAGGGCGTCTGGTCGATGACGCGACGACGAACGAAGTGGTCAAAGACCGCCTGAGCCAACCAGACGCGCAGGGCGGCGTGATCTTCGACGGCTACCCGCGCACGCCGAATCAAGCCGCATGGCTGGAGAACTACCTCGCCGAAATGGGCGCGCGCATCGACGCCGTGCTCCTGCTGGAACTCGACCTGTATACGGCGTTCAAGCGGGCGTTCGGGCGCGTATCGTCGGCGTCGGGCAAGACCTACAACATCTATTTCAACCGCGACGGGCTGCGCCAAGCCAATTTTGAAGATCACCCGGAAAAAGCGTACCCGCCGCGCTTGATTGCAGTTGACGCCGAGACGGGCGAGACGCTCGCGCGCCGCCCCGACGACGCCAGCGCCGACGCGATCCTCAAGCGGATCGACACGTTCGTGGCGACGACGCAGCCGTTGATCGACTATTTCGACGCGAAGAATCTGGTCAAGCGCATCCCCGCCGATCAATCCATCGAGGCGGTCAGCGCGGCGATTGAGAAGGCAATTCAAGAAACGAAGTAGAAAGTTAAAAGTGAAAAGTTCGTAGATGGGCATGGCTCGTCCCTACTTTGCACTTTCAACTTTTAACTGAGGTACTCATGACGAACACAGGCAAAATGCAGCGCGGGACTAGAGTCCACATCAAAACGGCGGAAGAACTCGCCATCATGCGCGAAGCGGGGCGGATCGTCGCGCTGGCGCATCAGGCGATGCGCGCGGCGGTCAAACCGGGCGTGACGACTGCCGAACTCGACAAGATCGCCGAAACGGTCGTGCGCGATCACGGCGCGATTCCGGCATTCCTCGGCTACCCCAAGCAGGGCGCGCCCGACTACCCGGCGACGATCAATGCGTCGATCAACAACGAGCTGGTGCACGGACTCCCCGGCAAACGCGCGCTGAAAGAGGGCGACATCATCAGCTTAGATGTTGGCTGCATCTATCAGGGCTTCGTCGGCGATGGCGCGTTCACGATGGGCGTGGGCGAAATCCCCGCCGCCGTGCAGCGGTTGCTCGACGTGACCGAACAAGCGCTGCATGTCGGGATCAAGGCGTCGGTGCTGCCCAACGAGGTCAAGCATGTGTCGCTGGCGATTCAGCAGTATGTCGAGAAGTTTGGCTACAGCCTCGCCCGCGAGTATACGGGTCACGGGGTGGGGCGGCATATGCACGAAGAGCCACAAGTCCCGAACTGGTGGCCCAAAGGCGCACGTCAGCGCGGGTTCATCAACTACAAGCTCGAACCGGGGATGACCTACGCCATCGAGCCGATGGTGATCGCCGGACGCGCGGAAACGAAAGAACTCGACGACAAATGGACGGTGGTCACGCGTGATGGGTCGCTGTGCGCGCACTTCGAGCATACCATCGCCATCACGACCGGCGAACCGATGATCCTCACGCTGCCGTAAAAATGGCTTGCGCCAAACTCACCGTAGACGAGGATACCGGTTTTCGTTATAATCCACTGTCTGTTAGAACGCTTTTTTGAGAAAGCGAGTGGTTGCCATGCGTGTTACCGCATCCGTGAAGCGGCGCTGCCCGAAATGCCGGGTGATTAAGCGCAACGGTCACGTCATGATCATTTGCACGAACCCCAAGCACAAGCAGCGTCAGGGTTAGTGCCGGGAAAGGGTCACCTAAAATATGGCTCGTATTGAAGGGGTGGACTTACCCCGTGATAAGCGCGTAGAAATTGCGCTGACTTATATTTATGGGATCGGTCGTCCGACAAGCAAGAAACTGATTGCGCAGTCGGGAGTCAATCCGAACACACGCGTTCGCGATTTGACTGAAGCCGAACTCCAAGCCCTGCGTGATGCCATCGGTGGGTTGACGGTCGAAGGCGATTTGCGCCGTCAGGTTCAACTCAACATCAAGCGCCTGTCGGAAATCGGTGCTTATCGCGGGATGCGGCATCGTCGCAGCCTGCCCGTGCGTGGACAGCGTTCCCGCACCAACGCGCGCACCCGTAAGGGTCCCAAGAAGACCGTCCCCGGTCGTGGGCGTCGGCGCGGCGCAACCAAGAAGTAAACCAGCCATTTTTGACGGGCGGTTTCGTCCGTTTAAAGGTAGGGGCATGATATATCATGCCCCTACAATCGGCGGGTTGCAGCACCAACGAGTTGGCGCTCGTGCCAACTGATCACCTATCGACATGGCGCACCGTTGCGGGAGCGCCGCACTGTAGTTTTTCCGTTTGGAGAACATATGCCGCGTACACCAGCACCGAAGGGCAAGGGGGGTGGTCGTCGCGCCACCGCTAAGAAGTCCTTCAAGAATATCCCTTACGGGCAGGCGCACATCTACGCCACTTTCAATAACACGATTGTGTCGTTGAGCGATCAGTCCGGTAATGTCGTCGCATGGGCAAGCGCCGGGACATCCGGCTTCAAGGGCAGCCGCAAGAGCACGCCCTATGCCGCCCGTGTCGCTGCTACATCGGCTTCGGACTCCGCCCGTGAACACGGGATGCAGGAAGTCGATGTGTTCGTGAAGGGTCCGGGACCGGGGCGCGAGGCTGCAATCCGCGCTATTCAGGCGAGCGGCTTGAAAGTTCGCTCGATCACCGATTTGACTCCGGTTGCACATAACGGGGTTCGCCCGCCCAAGAAGCGTCGTGTATAAAACACAGGGAACGCCGATGGTCATGAATAACATGGTGCTGCCCCACAAGGTGGAGAGCGACGCCACGACCCGCAATTATGGGCGCTTCATCATTAGCCCGTTGGAAAGCGGTTACGGCTTAACGCTGGGTACGGCGCTGCGGCGCGTGCTGCTGTCGTCCCTCTCCGGTGCGGCGGTTACGAGTATCCGCGTGTCGGATGTACATCACGAGTTTTCCGCGATCCCCAACGTGCGCGAAGATATGACGCAGTTGATCCTTCAGGTCAAGCAGCTTCGTCTTCGCTTGCTGGATGGTGTGGAAAACGCGCGCATGCGTCTCGATCATCGCGGCGAAGGGCTGGTGACGGCAGCGGACATTCAACATTCGTCCGAAGTCAGCATCATCAACCCGGACATTTACCTGTTCACGGCAGACTCCCCGGACGCTCACATCGAAATGGAGTTTGAAGTTCAATCGGGGCGCGGGTACAGCCCGGCTGAGGAACGCGGACGCTTGCCGATTGGCGAACTGCCCGTCGATGCGATTTTCAGCCCGATCCGCCGCGTCAACTTTGAAGTCGAACGCGCGCGCGTGGGTCAGCGCACGAACTACGACAAGCTCATCATCGAAGTGTGGACGGATGGCACGATCCGCCCGGAAGACGCGCTCAACCAGTCGGCGCAAATCCTGATGAAGCACCTGACGGTCATCGGCGGCGCAATGCCGGGGATGCTGCCAAATGACTACATCGGCAGCGACGATGGTTCTGAAGGCGCAGATGATGCGCGTCCGACGGCGCTCTACGAAAAGCTGATCGAGGAACTCGATTTGAGCGTGCGCGTGTTCAATTCGCTCAAGCGCACCGGCATCACCACGATTGGCGACGTACTCGATATGCTGGATCGGGGTCCCGATGCCATGCTGGCGATCCGCAACTTCGGCGAAAAGTCGCTGGACGAGCTGGTGACGAAACTGAAGGAGAAGGGGTATCTCCCGAATGACTACGAGACCCCTTCGCAGGCTACTGATTAAGGAAATAAGACAATGCGACATCGCGTAAAAGGCAAGAAGCTCGGACGTGATACCGGCGAACGCAGCGCACTGATGAAGGCGCTGTCGATGGCGTTGATCGAACACGGGCGCATCGAAACGACAGAGGCGAAGGCGGTCTTCGTACGCGGGCACGTCGAAAAGCTGATCACCTTGGCGAAGCACGGGTTGGCAAGCGATAACCCGGCATATGGCGTGCATACCCGCCGTGTCGCCGCCAGCCGCCTGTACAACAAGCGCGAAGTGGTGACCAAGCTGTTCGAGATCGCCGAGCGCTCGAAGGAGCGCAACGGCGGTTACACCCGCATTATCAAGCTGGGTCCCCGTAAGGGCGACGCTGCGCCGATGGTGCTGCTCGAACTGGTGGATCGCCAAGCGTAAGCCCGGCGGCTGATGGAGACGCCTCCTGCGGCTCAGCGCATCCGCTTCCGGGGAACGCTGGCATACGATGGTACGGCGTACTTCGGATTTCAACGGCAGGTCGATCCGCGCACGATTCAGGGAACGCTCGAAGGAGCGATCCAGCGTGTTACCGGGCAGCAGGCGACGGTACACGGAGCAGGGCGAACAGATACAGGCGTTCACGCCAGCGGGCAGGTCGTAGCGTTCGATGTCATCTGGAATCACAGCGATGATATTTTGCTCAAAGCGATCAACGCTGTGCTGCCAGACGACATCGCACTGCAAACCCTGACCCGGTTGAGCGGGGACGCGATCAGGTTTCATCCGCGTTACGACGCGGCAGCGCGCTTTTACAAGTACACGGTCTACGAGGCGACACAGCGTCATCCACTGCTGACGCGCTTCGCGTGGCACGTCCGCCCGCCGCTCGACGGAGAGGTGATGCGCCATGTGTCAGCGCTGCTGGTGGGGACGCATGATTTCGCCGCGTTTGGCAAGCCGCCCAAGGGCGATAATACGGTACGCACCTTGTATCGCTCTGAATGGACACGGCAGCCCGAAACGTTTGGCGTCCGCTGGGAATATGCGGTGGAGGGGAATGCCTTCTTACAGCATATGGTGCGCCGGATCGTCGGGATGGTGGTGGATGTCGGACGCGGCAAACTCACCGTAGATCAATTTGAGGGCATTTTCCGAAGTGCCGCGCTCCCGTTCGCAGTGACGGTCGCGCCGCCGCAGGGCTTAGTCCTCGAGCAAGTCAAGTATGGTATGATTGCGGGCGATGTTCCCGCAGAGGATTAGACGATGCAGGTGAAAACCTATTCGCCGAAACCGCAGGATATTCAACGGACGTGGTACGTGGTCGATGCCGAAGGTCAAACCCTCGGTCGGCTCGCGTCTCGCATCGCCCATGTCCTGCGCGGCAAGCACAAACCGATCTTCGTCCCGCACATGGATACGGGCGATTTCGTGATCGTCATCAACGCGGAGAAAATCCGTGTGACGGGCGACCGTATGGACAGTAAGGTTTACTACCGTCACTCGAAGTATCAGGGCGGCTTGAAGGCGATCACCCTGCGCGATCAACTTCAGAAGTTCCCGGATCGCCCGGTTATGGATGCGGTCAAGGGGATGCTCCCGAAGAGCGCGCTCGGACACCAGATGATCAAGAAGCTGAAGGTGTACGCGGGTCCGAATCACCCGCACGAAGCGCAGAAGCCCGTCGAACTGAAGCTTGATCTGTAAGGCGAGGTTACTACATGACACAGTATTATGAAGGCATTGGTCGCCGCAAAACATCGTCGGCGCGCGTCCGCCTGTTCCCCGGTGGAACTGGACGCATCGTCATCAACGACAAAGACGGGAATGAATTCATCTCCCGCGCTGGCGACATGGAAATCCTGCTTCAGCCGCTCACGCTGATCGGGCAGGAACGCAACTACGACATTTCGGTGCATGTGCAGGGCGGCGGCGTGACCGGTCAGCGCGATGCGATCCGCTTGGGCATCGCCCGCGCGCTGCTGCTGATCGACCCCGATCTGCGTCCGCAGCTTCGCGGCGCGGATTTGCTGACCCGCGATGCGCGCGTCAAGGAACGGAAGAAGCCCGGTCTCAAGCGCGCCCGTAAAGCCCCGACCTACACCAAGCGTTAAATCCGCTTACGGCAGTTGGGTCATCAGAGAAGATGATAGGCAAGGAGAAAGACTCCCCTTGCCTGTTTTTGTTTATGGTAGGACGCGCCGCTGCGCGTCCCTACAGATCGAGAATACGAGATATTGTTACGCCGTTCTTGCTTGCAGTACTGGCGTTCTGGCGAACATGCCGGCGCGGAATGCCAACCCCAGCGCCACAATCCACGCCAGCGCCACCCCCACAACTGACCAAGTCACCCGTTCGCCGTCGTTAACGAACGGAATTTCCAGCACCGCGCCGCTGAATGAGATAAAGAAGTGGAAGATCACCACTGCCAGCATACTGCCTTTCGTGCCGTTGTAGAGCGCCGTCAGCATGACCGAGTAGGCGGTCAGCAGGGCGGGACCCAACAGGATGATGAGCGCCACTTTGGTCGCGCCTTCCTGCGAAATGCCGATGAAGTCGGCGAACCCGTGCCAGATGCCACCCCACACCAGCCCGACGATCAGCGCCGAGACGAACGGCGAATGATGTTTTTGCAGGTGCGGCAGCATGAACCCGCGCCAGCCGAATTCCTCTAACAGCGATGCGCTGAAGCCGAACATCAAGCCCATCGGCAGGCGGGCGGCGAAGTCAATCGTGTTATCCCCGCCGAGCAGCCCATACGCGCCAAGCTGGACGAGGTTGATCAGCAGCGGGATCAACGTGACGACACTCCACAAGCCGATCCGCCACATGCCGAGGCGACCGTAGAGCGCGCGCAGACTGCCTTTGCCGTAAATCGTCCGGGTCAGGATGAGCGTAGCGAAGGTCGGTCCAATCAAACCGATCATCATGAAAACGAAGGCTGCGGGTTTCATCGGCTCGACGAGCAGCGTTCCGGCGGGCGTCACAGTGAGGATTAAGCCCCACCAGAAGAACGACCATGCGAGAGTCAAAATGATGTAGCTGGTAACGGGATGTTGGCGGGCAAACCGAGTCATGCGAGGTAGTCCTTGGTGCAGTGCAACGTTCAACAGCACTATATACGCGGTCTATGCGCGCGGGTTACGCGTTTCGCCTTGCCCGCATGTATAATGCGACGTGTACGGAACAGGACTCCTATGGACATCAAGCAAGACCACCTGATCATAGTGGACATCGAGGCATCGTGCTGGTTGGGGCAGCCGCCCCCCGGCGAGCAGAACGAGATCATCGAGATCGGCGTCTGTTTGCTGGCGCTCGACACGGGCGCAATCAGCCAGCAGGCGAGCATCCTTGTCAAGCCAACGCGCTCGAAGATCAGCGCATTTTGCACGGAACTGACGACGCTCACGCAAGAACTGGTCGATACGGGTATTCACTTCTACGAGGCATGTGATCGCCTGCGCGCCGACTACGACAGCCCGCAGCGCATCTGGGCGAGCTGGGGTAACTACGACAAGAATATGTTCATCAGCCAGTGCGCCAGCTTTGGCGTCGAGTACCCGTTTAGCCCACAGCACATCAACCTGAAGAAGGTGTTTAATAAGGTCTACAAACAGCGCGCGCCGGGGATGACGGCGGCGCTCGACCTGCTCAACCTGCCGCTGACCGGGACGCATCATCGCGGCGGGGATGATGCTTATAACATCGCGGTGATCAGCGGGGAAATGCTCAAACTGCGCGGCAATACGATTTTCGGAGTGAAATGACATGGGTGGTCAAAACGAATACATCCTCTTCGACTTTCCCGACGGGCGGCTGACCGACTCCGCGCCAATCCTCGACTTGATGGGCAAAATCGCGCACGATGATCGCTTCCGTTTTCTGAAAAAGGCGATTGTGTGCGACGACTCGCCGGGAGACCTCTACGTACCGAATACGCCGGAAACGCTGGCGGGCGCGTGGAAGAACGCGCAGCGCGCGCTGGTGCGCTATGGCGGCTACTGGATGGAATTCGAGGATACCGAAGGCGTCAAGCTGTCGTTCGGGTATACCCCGCAAGAGCCGCGCCGCTTCTTCTTGCAGATGAGCAGCAGCGTCTTGAACAACCGCAAACAGCCGGAAAACGCGCGCGCCGTCGCCAGCGTGATCCAGAAAATCTATAACACGCTGCATCCGCATTACGGCTGCGGGCTGTTCAGCTACGAAAATCACGATTCGGTGGAGGTGTGTGCGCCGCCGTTCGCCATCTGGGATTTCAACCTGTTCAGTCCCGCGCTGGTCGAGCAGTACGGGCGGGATCGGCTGCTGGCGCTGCCCGCATGGCGCAAGGTCGAGTTTCCCGACGGCGGGTTGATGCTGGAAATGTCGCCGAATCCGCTGACGGAGTCGCTCGCGTACCGGGACAAATACCGCGAGGCGGCGAACGCGCTTGGGTTGGATCGAATCATAATGGGTGGATAACCTCACCCTAAATCCCTCTCCACATGGAGAGGGGGCTGGGGGGTGAGGTTCTAGTAGGTAGGGCGATATGACGATTACGATTGTCGGATTGGGAACGGGGCACGTCGATGATCTGACGCGCCGCGCATGGAAGACGTTAGAGTCGGCGGGCGTGGTGTACTTGCGCACGAATCAACACCCGTGTGTGCCGGATTTGCCCGCCGGGGTGGAATACCGCTCGTTTGATGAAATCTATGAGGCGAATGACTCGTTTGACGATGTGTACGCGGCGATCACCGAGCGGATCATCGCGGCGGCGCAGGCTGACGAGGTGGTGTATGCCGTCCCCGGCGATCCGATGGTCGCTGAAAGCACCGTGATCCGCCTGATCAAGCGCGGACGCGAAGAAGACATCCCCGTCGAGATCGTGAGCGGCGTGTCATTCATCGAACCGGCGCTGGCGCTGCTCGGCGTGGATGCGCTCGACGGGCTGCAAGTCCTCGACGCCATCGAGATCGCCGCCATGCACCACCCGCCGATCAATCCCGATACTCCCGCGCTGCTCGGTCAGGTGTACAGCCGCGAACTGGCATCCGACCTCAAGCTGACGCTGATGAACCAGTACCCCGACGAATTCGAGGTCAAGCTGATTCATGCCGCTGGCACGCCGGAGGCGCTGGTCGAAACCGTGCCGCTCTACGAGATCGACCGCAGCGCGCATATTAAGCATCTGACCGCGCTCTATATCCCCGCGCTCGGCGGCAGGTCGAGCTTCGAGCAGTTCCAAGAGGTGATCGCGCATCTGCG